>NZ_JARESS010000049.1:0-59835 GCF_046027915.1 Paraburkholderia sp. RL17-347-BIC-D | reverse complement strand
GCAATGAGTTGCCATTTGACGAAGCGACGGCGACCGACGATTTGTCGGACGAGCCAGCTTCATTTTCAAGCGCTGTTTCGGCAGTGGGCAGCAGGCAATTCGCACCATACCTGGAGAATTCCCGGTGCGATTCATCGATCAGTTAAATCGAGTAACACCTGTAATCCAGCATGAAACCTTCTTCTCCATAACTCGGACTAGACTGGTCCGGTCTGGCCTTTTCCGCCGCAGCGCTTTGCATTTCTCCCCGCTTGCCCGGCACCTCCAACGCTGGTTCAATTTTTTGAGCCAGCGTACCCAGCGGTAAAACGGCTGCCCGCTGCAAGCGGTTGCGAACCGCACGTACATTGAAGGAGACGTAGTTGAAAGCACGTCCGACAGCCCGTAGTGCCGGTGCGCTCGTGCACATTATTGCCGTGAGTGCGGCGGTGGGCGCAGCCATGATGTCGATCGGACCGACGGCTTTTGCGCAAGCCAGTTCACCCGTTAGTAGCAGTGTGTTCGTCCACCGGTCGTTCGACACGGGCAATAGCGCGGTCAATGAAAACTTTCAGTACATCGCGCATCCGCCAATGCACCCGGTGGGGGCGAGCGAGCCCACCGTGGCACGCGGTGGGCGCCGAGGCCGTCGCGGGCAAACGGGAACAACGGGCAGCGGCACGAACGACGCAGGGGCAGCTCCGCTACCGCAGATGCCGACGGACGTATCATCCAACGCGTCGGTGTCGCAATAGCGCCTTTTCATCAGATCAGGCCGGGCACCGTGCCTGGCGATCGATCGTGGGCTATTCTCGCGTGAGATACCCGATGATGAAGAGGTGGCTGAGGGGCAACTGCGAATGTTTGCCGTCCAGCCGGGTTGTGGGCTCGACGACGCATTGTCCTCAGAAGAGTCGCCCTCGCGGCGGGCATAGAGCGGGGCATTGGCGCTGTTATCGTGAATCGCTCGCGCTGGCGTCGGCCCGAGCTAACCGTCGCACTCTTTCATCCGACGCTCAAGCTCGGCAATATCCTTCGAAGCTGCGAGGTATCCATCACTGCGGGTCCGCTGGGTACTCCGCAGCCAGCGGTCGAGACGTTCTAATAGGAGAGTGAAAAGCATACGTATACCCGGTTCGTTCGACCTGAGCCGCTCAAGCACTGGTGCCCCCATCGACCTTCAGACTGGTGCCCGTTACGAACGCCGCATCGGGGCTTGCCAGCCAGGCGACAAGTCCCGCAATATCGTCGCCTGATCCGTACCGGCCCAGTGCAATTGAGCCCCGGATCTGGTCGGCCATCGGACCGTTGGCCGGGTTCATCACGGTATCGATCCGTCCGGGCTGGACGTTATTGATCGTAATTTCCCGACCGCCAAGATCCCTTGCCAGCGCACGCGTCATGCTGGTTACCGCACCTTTCGTCGCGGCGTAGACGGACACGCCCGGAATCGGCATGTAGTCGCTGCTGATGCTACCGATATTGATGATCCTCCCGCCTCTTTCCATGAAGCGCAGCGATTCCTGAATGGCAACAAGCAGGCTCCTGACGTTGATGGCCAGCATCCGGTCGATATCTTCCAGTGGGAAGTCGTCGATCAGACCGCGGCGGAACATCGCGGCGTTGTTCACGAGAATATCCAGTCCCCCGAAGCGTTTCGAGGTCGATCCGACCGCGGCTTTTACCGCTTCCGCGTCGGCGCAATCCGCGCGAATTGCCACGCCCCGCCCCCCGGCGCGTTCGATGTCCTCGATGACGCGATCCGCGTCGGCACTCGAGTTCGAATAGGTTATCGACACGGCCGCGCCATCGCTTGCGAGCCGTCTTGCGATGGCCGCGCCTATCCCGCGCGAGCCCCCGGTCACGAGCGCCACTTTGCCAGCCAGTTGTCCCTCAGAAAAAGTCACGTTTGCTCCTTTCAATTGCATTCTCTGCTCGTTTCAGATCGGCCACGCTTGCCTCGTATATCAGCACGCGGGAAGCATGTGCGAGCGCCGCATACCGAACCCGGTAACGCCGCGCTGCTGCGACAGGACAGGATTTGTCGTGTGAGAAATTTTAGGCAGTCTGCGCCGATCGTACGTGCCAAAATGAGCCAACGGATCAACCAGATGTGGCAACATTAGGCACATTTCTGCGTTTATTTGAGACGATGAGCCAATGAAATTGGACCGGATCGATATTGACATCTTGCAGGCGCTACAGCGGGACGCTCATGTCAAGGCTGCGGACCTCGCTGAATCGCTGGGCATTTCGCTTTCGCCGCTCTACCGGCGCATTCGTCTGCTCGAAGAGGCGGGCGTCATTACAAAATATGTGTCACTACTGGACCAGGAGAAGGTGGGATTTCCAGTCACCGCCTACGTATCGGTGGCAATTGAAAAATCCGCGGCAAAGCTGGCTGCTTTCGAGCGCGCCCTGCTGGGTTGCGAGGAGGTGATGGAGTGCTATCTGATGACGGGCGCGTTCGATTACATCGTGCGGGTGGTGGCCAGCGACATGGCGGGAATCGAGCGTTTCGTGATGACACGGCTCGCGACCATCGAGGGTGTGCGCGACGTCAGCACGTCGATCACCTTGCGGCGCGTCCAGTACAAGACCGTGCTACCGGTTCGCGAGGGCGGAGAGTAAATATCCGATCGCACCGGAACTACCCGGAGCAGACCGCTCAGGGTGCAGGCCGCATTGCGTACCTCGATTGGCTGCGGGCCTGACCGCTTTTAGGACCCGCGATCAGCAAGCTCAAGAGTCTGGACGGGCTGTTCGCCGTCCGTCACTTTGACCGTGACGTGACCATTCTTTGTGTGCGCTGGTATCTGCGCTACAAGTTCAGGCTGCCCGGTCCCGTCGAGATGACGGCTGAGCGAGGGTTGTCGCCTACTCATACGACAATCCTACGTTGGGTGCAGCACTATACGTCCGAGTTCGTCAAGCGCTGGGGCCGTCTCGCAATGCCTGTGGGGCAGTCGTGGCCGGTTGACGAGACGTGCCTGAAGATCCGTGGTAGATGACGACCGCATTCTCGACGGCGGGCGTGGTGGTATCTTTGAGGCGCAAGCGGTCCAGACCAAATTGACCTTGCGAATGCGGTTCATCAACTCAATACCGCAACGGTGATTGCGGCCTTCCCTGAAACGTTTGAAACCGAGCATCGCGTTCGCTCTTGACTTGAGATTGCGATGGTCCTGCTCGATCAGGTTATTGAATATTTCGAGGGGCGAACCATTGTATCGACTGGCGGCACGCCGCCGGCCTTCATCTCGCGCACTGCGCGATGCGTAGCCGCATGGCCATCGAGCGTGATGGTCTTCGGCGACTGGCCCTGATGCTTGGACTTGCGGAAAAACGCTTCGGCGAGGGTCTATCTTTATCGGACGGTTGATCGGGCCGGCCAGACGGTAGATTTCGCGCTTCGCGCAAAGCGTGATGTGAAGGCGTTGCTCAATGGGGTCTCGTGATCTGCTGGCATCAGCTCCGAGCTATCTATTCGCACCAGAGCCTCGCGGTGTCATCCGACCGGTAACCACGATCGGAAATTGTGGCCACGCGCGAAATTTGCCGCGCTTGCCGGAAAGCTCACGCGCCGCGGCTTCGAGCCGACCTTCCTGGTTGCGCCGGACGAAAAGCCGGCACGGCTGATGGACGAGGACATCGCGCCGTATCTGCTCTCGTTCGACAAACTCGTCGACGTGGCAGCGTGGATTGCGGAATCTGGATGCTTCATCGGCAACGACTCGGGTCTGGGGCATCTCGCGTCTGAAGTCGGCATGCCGACGCTGTCGCTATTCATGCGTCGCGGCCTCGCGCGTACGTGGCGGCCGAACTGGGGACGCGGCGCGATCGTGCTGCCGCGTAATCTGTTCGTCGTCGGCGCGTTGAAGGAGCGGTCCTGGAAGCAGGCCTTGAGCGCGAGCCGCGTGATGCACTCGTTCGAACGGTTGAGCGTCGAACTGGAGATGCGATGAGCGCTGGTTGCGCCTCCCTTCAGATTTCCAGCCGGTATCCGACGCCGTACACCGAGACGATTGGCTCGCTCTCAGGTCGCACGGTCTGCAGTTTGCGGCGCAGGTTCTTGATATGGCTGTCGACGGTGCGGTCGATGACCACGCGGTGGTCTTCGTACAGATTGTTCAGCAGGTAGTCGCGGGGAAAGATGCGTCCGGGCGATTTCATAAGCAGCACCAGAAGACGCAATTCGAGCGGCGTGAGCTTGAGTTCCTTGCCGTCGAGCAGTGCATGATGAAACTGCTCGTCGACATCGAGCCCGTGCGGTACTTGCTGCGCGCCAGGCCGGGAAGCAACTGCGGGCGCCGCGCGCCGCAGGATCGCCTTCACGCGGGCCACCACTTCGCGTGGGCTGAACGGCTTGCAGACATAATCGTCGGCGCCGATTTCGAGGCCCAGCAGCCGGTCGATTTCGTCGATGCGCGCGGTCAGGATGATCACCGGCAGCGGCGAAAATTGCCGTAGCTCGCGGCAGATATCCATGCCGTTGCGCCCCGGCAGCATGAGGTCGAGCAGCATCAGCGACGGCGGCGTCACGCGAATGAACGGCATCACGGCCTGTCCTTCGGCGATGATCGTAGTCGTGAAGCCGTCCAGATGCAGATAGTCTTCGAGTACCGCGGCGAGCTTGGGTTCGTCCTCAACGATCAGGATGTGTGAACTGTGCGCTTCGGTCATCACATCAGTCTCCTTCCGGCGGAAAGTGCGCGGTGATCCAGACGCCGCCGAGCGGCGAAGGCCTGGCGTGGATCGTACCGCCATGGGCCGTCGCGATAGCGCGGCACAGTGACAGGCCGAGACCCGCGCCGCCGCTCTGACGGCTGCGCGATTCGTCCACGCGGTAAAAGCGATCGAACAGATGGGCGAGCGCGGCCTCCGGCACGCCGGGCAGCGAGTCCTGCACTTCGAGTTGCCAGCCCTGGCCGCTCTCTGAGAGCGATACGCGCACATGGCCGCCGGGGTCGGTATAACGCAGCGAGTTTTGCAGCAGATTCTTCAGCAACTGGACGAAGCGCGCGGAATCGACCGCAAACGTCGCGTCGGCGATGGCCTGCATACAGCTGAATTCGACCGCGATCTGTTTTGCCTTGAACGATTCGCGCATGGCGTCGAGCGATGCGCGGGCAAGCTCCGCAACGTGCGTGGGCGTCTTGTAATAGCTGAGCGCGCCAACGTCGCTCAGGGAAAGCTCGTACAGGTCCTGAATGAGCTTGTTGAGCATATTGACTTCGGTTTGCAGGGACTTGAGCGAGTCGCGATCGAATTCATGCACGCCGTCTTCAATCGCTTCGAGCTCGCCGCGCAGCACGGCAAGCGGCGTGCGCAGCTCGTGCGAAATGTCCGCGATCAGGTTGCGTCGCGAGCGTTCGGCTTGTTGCAGCGAATCCGCCAATAAGTTGAAGTCCGACGCGAGCCGGCCCAGTTCATCGCGCCGGCCGGCCGAAACCCGCGCGCTGTAGTCGCCGCCGGCAAGGCTATGGGTCGCGTTCATCAGGCGCTTGACCGGCGCAAGAATGATGCGGGCGAGCATTAGCGCGACGATCGCCGCGAGCACGACGGCAACGCCCGCGATCTGCCACGTGGCGCGCATCTGCTGCGCCTGGAAGGCAATGTCTGCGGCATCCGAAAGGGTATCCGGTCCGTTGATGGCGAGCCAGCCGACTATCTTTCCGTTATAGACGACGGGCTTCATGCCGGTGTCCGGCGCGGGCTCGCGTGCGCTGCTCGCCACCAGTTCGTGATTGGAGTCGAACAGCGCGACTGGCGGACCGCTGGGCGGAAGGCTGCCGCTCATGCCGTCGTACGGCCGCGGAAGCCGCGATCTTGCATAGGCGCTGTCACTGTCGCTCGCGCGAGGGCGGTCGCGCTCTCCCATGATGGCGGAGTCCGCCGGCGGCGCGGGTGGCAACCGCATGCCCCAGTGAGGACCTTCCGATGGGCCAGTCAGCGGCCCGAGCAGTTGCTGCACGCTGCCGCTGCCGGGAAACGTCTGCCAGCTCGGCCTCTTGCCGATTTGCGCGGCTTCGATTTCCTCGCGTAAGGCATCATGGATCGCCGCGTTCAGCAGCGCGCGCCATGCATCCGGATGATCGTGCAGGAAATTCCAATTGCCGTGCGTGGCATATTCATTCGTCACTTTTGCCATCACGGCCTTGATGCGTCCTGCGTCGCGCTCGCGAACATAGTGCAAAAAGCCGTTCTCGAAGCTCACGCGTACCGCGTAGCCCATCGTCAGTGAGATGACGAGGCAGGCGATCAAGACTGCAAGAAACATTTTCCACGTGATGCCGAAGCGCATCTTCATCGGGCCGTGCCGTGCGCGCGACAACGACGTGTGTAACCGACCGACAGGTTGGGTGTGAAGAGGGGCGCTTTGCATGGGCGAATTCTAGATGATTGGCGTATGGCGTTACATGTGCCGGGAAATCTCCACAACTTCTCCATTCTTTCTTCGTCGTGGCTGCGCGATTGATACTTACGATCGTGTGGCCCTGATATGAACCCCGCAAAAAGGCGGCAAAGGGCACTTCATTCACTAGTGGGGACGTTCCATGCAACTCTCGTCAAACGTGAGCGGCGCCGCTTCATGCGATTTCCAGTCCGGCCGGAAGACGGCCGCCGACACGGCAATTGGCAGAACGCCCGCGAAACGCGTCAACGCACCGGCGGATGCCGGCAGGAACGTGATGAAGGTGCGTGGCTGCCGCATTTCGGCGCCGATCGTGGCGTTGTGGGGCGAGTCGTGCAGGATTGTCGAGTGGATCAACGCGAACGACGAATATTCGTGCATGGCCGTGCCGGGCGACGCGACCGAAGCCGAGATCCGGCAGCGGGTGCGCACGCATCGCAACGGCCAGCGTCACACGTTGACGGACGATCCGGGTTTGCCTCAGCAACGCGTGCGTCTACGGCGTGCGTGAGCGCCGCCGCGTTTTCGATTTCATGCGAGGCCAGCTCTTTGCAGGAGATAGAGTGAGGACGCGGCACAACCCCGGCTGTCGCGGTCGCGGATGTTTACCGGCCGTTCTTTGTCCTGCTTCGGCGACGGCACGAACATGTAGCCGCGTCCGCGCAATGTCTGGATAAACTTCGGGCTCGACGGGTTGTCCTCGATCAGAGTACGCAGGCGGCAGACCGCAACGTCGAGGCTGTTGTTCTGGTTCTCGGATCTTCCCAGCTGACTATTGACCATCGGGCGCGTCAGCAGGCGCATCGGGTTGCTCGCGAAAAGCTTGAGTAACGCGAACTCGCTGGAGCGCAGCGCGATTTCAGCGCCGTTCCTGATCAGACGCCGTGTCGCGAAGTCTATTTCGTAGTCGCCGAACGACATTTTCTCGCGCATCTCGGGGGCGTCGCACAGCGTTCGGTTGCCGCGTTGGACGGCACGCTTGATCCGGGCGGTCAGTTCATGAAGATCGACCGGGTCGACGATGTAATCGTCTGCGCCCAGTTCGAACAGAACGATTTTATCGACCACTTCGTCAGATTTGCTCAGCACGAAAACGGGCATGTCGTAGCCGGCTTGTCGCAAGCGCCGCAGCGCGTCGCGTTCGCCCTGCATCGGTGCTTCGGCGCGTATGAGAATCGCTGACGGACATTCGAGCTCCAGGCGGTTCATCAATTGCGCCGCGCTATACAGCACCGACATCCCGATCTGGCTCATTTGCAGCTGAGCGCGCAATTGATCCCGGACCGTCTGGTCCGGCTCAACGACAAGAAGACTGATAGTCATGAACCTGTTTCCCCTCAACTGAAATCGACGGACGCGCTGTTTGCGGCGCTTGCATCGAGAATGCTCGGACGTCGCGCGCGCCGCGGAGCCGATGCCTCGATGATGAGTCGATGATAGGGAGGAAGGGCGCAGCAATGATGGTGAAATTAAGGAAATTGTGTGGAGGCGTGTGAAGGATGGCTAAAAAGTCTCCCAAGCGGCGAGGGCGAAGCTTCCCCATTTGAGCGCCAGCTTCGCGGCCGCTACAATATGCGCGCGCAGGGGCTCGGCCAGCACCAGTGACATGAGCGAACCTGGCAGCGGGTAATGCCTGGGGGGACGCGTCGAGCGTTGCGCTGAGGCCGGTTTCGTGGCGCCAACGCAGGGCGGCAACGCCCGGCACGATGAACCTGAACCAGTTGGGATGCGTGATCGCGTGACGTAGCCCGGTGGCGGTCCGAACGAGTTCCGCCCGAGATTCGCGCCCACCATCAGCAGTTCCTTACGCAGCGGCCTGAGTTCTGGCGCATTCAGGTCCCTGCCGGCGGCATCAGCGTGACGCTCATGCGTCAGCCGGCCCGACGTCTGCGAAATATTCTGCGATCCTTGTCGAAGCCTGCCAGCCTGCCAGCGTGGCTTCGAAGACCAAACGGTGCGCGATCCATGGCATGGCGGGCCCGCACCACGCAGACGATGGCCGAGAGCGCACGGATTGCCGGGGTGCCCGCGAGCACCCACCATCGACGCGTGTCCCGGAAAACGATTGCGACGGGCGTGATCAACCATCTGGGCCATCATAGCGAGCATCGTCGCCGCAAGTCCGGGAGGCCGTCAGCGAGGTGGTCTTTTCTTCGCGCGGTTCGACGCCTAGCCGTTAAGGCCACGTCAGCAGGATCGCAAGCGCTGAGCCGGCAATGCGGCGCAGTTGACCGTGATTTGCGTGCAAGGCGTGAGTGTCGAATGTCATGATTCAGGGCTAGGTTGAAGAAGCCACCGTTTTCGCCGACGGGCTTGAGGCTGAAATCGGAACGGGAAATCACCAACGCGACTAGTTCGATTTGCCGGCCTGAAGGGACTGGCAAGCGCGTGTCGCCCCACTTCGGCTGCTTATGGACGCAGCTGTGCCGTCAGCCGCGTGCGGCTCATACAGATGTTGGGCAGCGCGAGTCCAGTGAAGGCGCGCATGGCGTTCTTCGCAAGGCCGCGATAGCGCACCTTGCCGAAGCCCCACAGCCGCTTGACTCTCGCAAAGACGTGTTCAACCCGGGCCCAAATCTTCGACTTGTTGCGGTTTTTCGAGCTCATGGATTCATCGACTTCACCACTGCGATTGCGCACACGCTGGTTGTGTAAAGTCCCTTGCGTGGGTGGTCTTGCGGGCGATGAGTTCCTTCCGGCTCGCATAGGCGCTGTCACCGTAGACACGCCGCTCGTCGCCGTGCAGCAGCGCCGGCAGCGGATGCTTGTCATGCACATTCGCAGCCGTCACTACCGCGCTGTGTGCCAGACCCGTCTGGCTATCCACACCGACGTGAAGCTCCATGCCTAAGATCGTCGGTCACGTATGCGTCCTGTTTGCCTTTCTCGATCATGGCAACGTGCCACTGCGAGCCGGGGAAAACGCTGGCCATCGCCCCTGCGCTGCGCGTCAATGATTTCGCAGCGAGTCGATGTAGCGGCTGCGGCCTTCCTGTCTCATCCCTGCCTGCATCTGCTGCACCTTCACGAGCTGCTGGTCGGTAAGCAAGGCGTTGATCTGGCGGTGCGTATCGTCACTGATCGAATGGATCCGCTCGCGAAGAAATTCGTCCGGTGCATTCGGATTGCCGTCGAGCAGCGCCTGGATCGTGTCGTGGTGCTGCTGCAGCAGCACTTTGACCTCGCTGCACTGCTGCTGCGACAGCTGCAGTGTCGCGGTGAGACGATCCAGCTCGTTGTCGATCGAATGCGCGCTGTGGATATTTTGCAGCCGATTTCGCAAGGTGGCCACCGGCGACGACGCCTGCTGCGCGAACACGCAGTTCGCCGCGCCCACGATCAGCGCAATTGCCCCACACCTGCGGACGACGCTCATAAAACGATATCCCCGATCCAGAATGTCGTCAAACCGATTCGACGGCCCCATCGAATCTATTGATGAATTGCGCGCGGGTCAATATCGCCCGCGCCGCAGTACATTACAACGTCTTATCGGGTCACGCGTTCGTCAGTCCCCCGACCGATAGCGTTACGATCCACGCCTTGAGCGGCCTCCGCGCGAATGCCACGGCCGGCGGTTTGAGTTTCCGCCGGCCGCTCGACCAGGATGGCCAGAATCGGCTCGATAACACTGGGGGCGGGCCGTTACCGGAGGTGAGTGTAATTTTCTTGTCCATCTCCGCGCAAAGCAGTGGCAATTTAGCCGGCACGTATCCATTCCGAGCCGCAGACCGATAGGCAGGCATAAGCCGCGCGTCGCGCTCAACAGGGCCTTGATCAACCGTCGGTGAACGTCCGGTCCACAAAAGGTACGCAACTGCGACAAGTCGGTTCTCGCGTAGCCGGCGGTCGTTTGCACCGACGCGTGCCCGAGCAGTGCCTGTGCGGCGGCAATGGCACCTGATGGTCTACCACGAGTTGCCTAACATAGCCATGGCGCGGCATCCGCCGTTCCGTCCGTACAGCACGACCCGGTTAGCCTGAAACTCAACTACTGCTCGACGCGATAGCAAGACGAGGTTCGGACCGAACGGCAGAAGAACCCGACGATTTTGTTTGCGAGTCGTCATCACAGGCGGCGCATCGCTGAGTGCCTGTTCCGCCGTTTCCAAAATAGCGTTCTCCTGGGCGGCTCATATCGTGGCCTGACGTTGACCCGGTTGGATGGACAGATTTGCAGTTGGGTTTAGTGTGCGGTTGATCCTCCATGGAGTGTTGGATCTCGGGTTGTCACGGCCGGGCGGCGGGACTGTCACGACCGTGACGCTGCCCCGCGGTGGGCAACCCGCACTGCGATGGCGTTTGCTCCTGCGCATGCCGGCTTTCGAATTCGAGCGGCGCCCGGTACCGATGTTGCTTTTCAGGCGGCGTACGTTGTACCAGCCCTCCAGGAAGGAGAAGATGCGCCGCCCGGCCTCATCAAGGGTATCGAAGTGTTCGCGCATGAGCAACTCGGCTTCGAGCGTGCCGAAGAATGACTCGCACATCGCATTGTCATAAGCGTCTCCTGCGGTGCCCATCGATGACTGGTCACGTTCGGACTACGTTAGATAGCAACCCGATCGTGGCGCAAGTCGATTGCCGACATGCCGCCGGCCTCGCGAAACCATCGCGGGCCTAAGGGCTGCGATACGCCGCACAACAACGCGGCGCCACTCTCCATTCCCTCGGCAATGCACCTTGCGCGTCGCGTTCCTGCCGGCACTTCAGCGCGTCATTCCGCTATTGCCGCCAATGCATTGCTTTCGGGTACCACAGCGCTCTCTACCGGATAGAGAGGTTTGTCGTTTGCCCCGCGCATTCGTTGCCCCTTGATACAGCTTGCGGAGCTGCGGGTATGAGGCGCCGTATATGTTAAGCGAGCGGCTTCTCGAGACGCCTTATCGATGAGCAAACCGTGGGGCACGGTACGGCACCAAAAAATGGTCACGGCGCATGCGGCTTTACATCGAGCGGGGGTTTACTGTAGCGCGGCGGAAGCGCGCTTCGACGCCTTCGCTTCGTGCCGGGGCCACGCTCACGCCCAAGGGAACTTCGGCTGTCAACGCGCTCGTCGCGGGCGGCGCCGCCGCCGCTTCGCTTGCCGAGACGGTGACGCTTTCGCGTCGGTCTACGCTATGGGAAATCAGCGTTCCGGAAGATATGCCTGTACTGGGCACTGCGGGATGGATACTTTTCCCGGCGATTTCGCATTCGGACCACCTGCCGTCATCAAGACGCGCGAGCGTCACGAATCGCCGCAGTAGCTGTATGGAATTCGGTCCTGTCCTCGATAAGGCCTCCTTTATACAGGAAGATTCTCGACCGGATCAGCTATTGCACCCCAACCGCTTCCAAAGGGAGGGGCATCACGGGTGTCATATCGCCGCTCATTTCTGCTTAGGCAGGGCCCGTTGCGTAACGCAAAGAAACGAAGTGGAATTAGATTCATTCTGTCCATGAACTAGACTGCCTGTGTGTGGCATGCCCATCGTCCGCTCATAGGCACAGTGGTATTTGTTCGTTTGAAAGCTGTATGGCGGTGGTAATGAACATGAGCGGACAAACAAATAGCGCCATGCCGCACTAGTGCGATGTGACGAACCGCATCTGCAGACACTGTCCGTGTCAGGTCGAATACCCTCGCGCAACACCGAGTAGATTCATTAAATAAGGGAAATACCGTGTTCGAATCGATGACATTGGACCTTTTCGACTATGCAGATGTACCGGTGCTCCGTTTCACCATTGCAGATAGATCCTGTCTGCTACAAACATCCGCCGTGGACGAGCTGATTCAACAGTTGATTGCCTTGCGCGGCCTTCTTGATCCACCGCAGCCTCGGGAACCAGTCAAATCATCAAACTATCCTCTCGAGATGGACCCATGCTGGTATGTCGAATATTCGCCGCTACTGGGGCCCGTCCTTCTCCTGCGGCACCGGGGAGTGGGATGGATGGCCTATTCGTTGCCGACGGAGAGTGTCGAACGGCTTTGTAAGGCGTTAACGGTAAAACCGCCCAGTGTCGTCGCCGGCTCCATGATCAACTAATGGTATTGCCATTGCGACTTTCAGTTACTCGCTATGGGCGTGTACTCTGCTTGTACGATCGAGCCGCCAAACCCCGTTGCTATCTTTCGGATCCTTTCGGTGTCAAATGACATGCCGGACCAGCGTGCAATGATTGACACGTGGTTTGAGGCCACGAACTTCGTCTGATCAGGAGTCCCAAGCGGGTGAGTAAGACGGGGTAAACAACCGGTAACTCGTAGAGTGTCCGCGCCGTATATCTTGACCTCATCTTCCGTCGAGCAGCAGGAGCACATCATGGTGAGAGTCGTCTTTCCCGGTTTCTACGCTGCATTGCTTCAAGCAGCTTCATATATCTCCGTTGATAAAGGGCAGAGTGGCAACGAAGAGCGCGGATCCGAGAATGTGTGCCTGCATGTCGCCCTGTGCGACCCAGGCGATTGGTCAGGCCTCGAATGGCATACGGATGGATTGCTACCTCAAGGCCCGTACGCACCTCGCGCGATGACGCATCCGCCCGCATTTACTGGCTACGCAGAGGTTCGTCAAACGGTGGGCTACGCCGAAAATCCCGTGTCCGGGCTCGCATCGTGGGAGCGAGGCGGCAGCGTTGCACAGAGCGACGTGATTCGGGAGAGGGGCTGATGACGATCGTGAGGCGGATCTTTAGGCTCGCGTTGAAGAGTTGGACTCCCATCATGTTGAATGCGCTGATCATGCCTCTTTCGCATGCGGCCACGCCATTCGTCGTCCGCGATATTCGTGTCGAGGGACTGCAGCACATCGAAACGAGTACGGTCTACTCCTATATATCCATCAAGCGTGGCGACAGATTCACAGATGAATCGGCTTCGGATATTGTCCGTCAACTCTACGCAACGGGATTCTTTGCGGACGTGAAGGTTTCCGCTGACGGAGACGTGGTCGTCGTGCAAGTGGCGGAGCGGCCAGCTATCGTTACGATTGATTTTGCCGGCGTACATGAATTCGATAAAGACAATCTGACCAAGGCGCTCAAGAGCGTCAGGCTGTCCGCTGGCGCGTATTACGACAAGGCGTTGATCGATAAGGCCGAGCAGGAACTAAAACGTCAATACCTGACACGCGGCTACTACGCGGCCGACGTGACGACGACGATTTCGCCAATCGACCGGAATCGCGTTGGCTTATTGTTCTCGGTTGTCGAAGGCCCGAGCGCAAAAATTCGCCAGATCAACTTCGTCGGCAATCAGGTGTTTGACGATCGCACGTTGAACGATGAGATGCAGGAGTCGGCACCGAACTGGTTCTCTTGGTACACGAAGAACGACCTCTATACGAAGGAAAAACTGGCCGGCGACTTCGACAATATCCGCAATTTCTATCTTGACCGTGGGTACCTCGAATTCAGCATCGAGTCGACACAGGTTCAGCTCACGCCCGACAGGAAGGAGATGTACCTCACTGTCTCCGTGCATGAGGGTCAGCCATACACCGTTTCCAGCATCCGGCTCGACGGCAATCTTCTGGACCGAAAAGCGGAACTGGAGAAGCTTGTCACAATCAAGGCAGGTGACCTCTTTTCGGCACAAAAACTTCAGGCGACAACGAAAGCCATCGTGCAGAAGCTGGGGGATTATGGTTACGCGTTCGCGACGGTCAATGCCGTGCCGCAAAGCGATCAGGAGCATCACCGGGTCGACCTGACACTGAAGATCGATCCGAGTCGTCGCGTGTATATTCGCAATGTCACCATTGAAGGCAACACGCGTACACGCGATGAAGTCGTGCGGCGTGAGATGCGTCAGATGGAGGATGCCTGGTTCGACTCGTCCCGTCTTGTTCTTTCGAAAGACAGGATCAACCGGCTTGGCTATTTCACCGACGTCGAAGTGACGACCGTGCCGGTTGAAGGGACACCGGACCAGGCCGACATCATTGTAAAAGTCACTGAAAAGCCAACGGGCAGTTTGACGCTGGGATTGGGCTACGGTTCGGGTGAAGGACCGATCATTTCGGCGGGTGTGTCTCAGGACAATGTGTTTGGTTCCGGCACCAGCCTGGCGCTGAATGTGAACACGTCCTCGACCGCGCGAGCGCTCTCCGTTTCCCAGACCGATCCTTACTTTACGATCGACGGCATCAAACGCATCACCGACGCCTACTACCGGACCTCTTATCCGCTGTACTACTCGTCGACCACGGACACGAGTTTTCGCGTTATTACGTTTGGTGCGGACACTAAATTCGGCATTCCTTTCTCCGAATCCGACATGGTTTATTTCGGCCTCGGGTTGGAGCAAAACCGGCTCGACGTCGATTCAACCACGCCGCAAAGCTACATCGACTACGTTAACCAGTTTGGTCGCGTGTCGAACAATGTGCCGGTGAGCGTCGGCTGGTCGCGCGACAACCGGGATAGCGCGCTCGTGCCAAGCCGCGGCTACTATATGCAGGCCAACGCCGAGTACGGTACGCCGATAGCCACGACGACATACTACAAGGGGGACATTCAGGCCCAATACTATTACTCGTTTGCACGTGGGTTTGTCCTTGGCCTCAATTTTCAGGGTGGCTATGGAAACGGACTGGACGGCAAACCGTACCCGATCTTCAAGAACTACTATGCGGGCGGGATCGGTTCAGTCAGAGGCTTCGAACCGGGCTCGCTCGGGCCTCGCGACGTGACGACCGGCGATCCGATCGGCGGATCGAGGATGCTCGTCGGCAATATCGAAACGACGTTCCCGCTGCCCGGCACGGGATATGACCGTACGTTGCGCGTATTTGCGTTCGTTGACGGCGGCAATGTCTGGGGCAACGAGGGCAGCAGTGTGGGCGCGAATGGCTTGCGCTACAGCTATGGGGTAGGTCTCGAGTGGATCTCGCCGATTGGCCCGCTCAAGCTCGACTATGCGCTTCCGATTGTCCGGCATGCCGGCGACCAGTATCAGAAGTTCCAGTTTCAGATCGGAACGTCCTTCTAGTAACGCGGGTGGCTGTGCGCTCCATATCCGGAAGGGCAGTCGTTTCCGCGCTCAGGCCCCTTTGCTGCGCCGTGTCGCTGGTCCATTGTGTTCCAGTCGTGCGTCGGGTGCGCTCGTGGATACTCAGATGGTCGCTCGATGTCCTGTTCCTGCTGCCTGTATGCATGAGTCATGTGTATGCGCAATCCAGCAGCGTAGCCGCGCAGCCGGAACAGACGAACGACCCATGGAGCCTGTCGCTCGCGCCGCAGCTTTACGAGCATCCGCTCGCGCCAGGCATGTCGGCCGCGACTTTCGGTCTCGGTAGCGAAGTCACGGGTACATACGATGCGGATCTGTCACTGAAGGGCAGTGCTGAGTTGCGTCGTGCCACTTCTATCGTACAGGCTGACGCGATCCATTACGACGTCGACCAGGACGTCGCGGATACGTTCGGCAACGTGGTGCTGACTCGCGACGGTAATCGGTTTGTCGGACCCTACGCGCATCTCCGTGTCGATGCGAACGAAGGCATGATGACGACGCCGCGATACTATTTCATTCTGAGCGACGGCAACGGCAGCGGTTCCCTCGTTGAACTGCACGACGATCAGCAAGAAACGCTTTACGACGGCACGTATACGACGTGCCAGTGTGTCGACCATCCAACGTGGTATGTGCGTGCGTCGCGGCTCGAGCTCGACAATGCACAAAACAGCGGCGTTGCGCATAACGGCGTTCTGTTTTTCCTCGGCGTACCGATCTTCGCGTCGCCGTGGTTGTCGTTTCCCCTCGACGGGACGCGTCGAAGCGGCATTCTGCCGCCTACTTTCTCGCTTAGCTCGACGAACGGCTACGATATCGCGGTGCCCGTCTACTTCAATCTCGCGCCGAACTATGACCTGACACTCACACCACGCTTGATGTCGAAACGCGGCGTGATGCTGACGACTGAGTATCGTTATCTGACGCCGTCGTATTCTGGGTCGCTGTCATTAGCCTATCTTCCGCACGATGCATTGACGAACACCGACCGTTACTCGATTTCCTTTCAGCATCAACAGACACTGGGTGTAGGTTTCTCTGCTTACGTGAACTACCATCGCGTTTCAGATGCGAACGTGACGACGGACCTCGCGAATTCGAGCTCGTTGGTGGTCGGCGGCCAAAGCCTGTTCCAGCAGGAAGCGGGTGTTGCTTTCAACCAGGGACCTTGGTCCGTGCTGACGCGCGTGCAGTACTGGCAGTCGTTCTCCGATACGACTCCGCCGTATAACCGGGAGCCTGAAGTGAACGTCAAGTACGCGCGCTACGATGTCGAGGGCTTCGACTTCGGCGCGACATGGAACGCAACGCGTTTCACAATCCCGGTTGCAAATTCGACGCAAGGCGAGCGGCTTCTGTTCGACCCCTATGTCAGCTATGAGTTCGGGCGGCCCAGCTGGTATGCGATACCCAAACTGCAGTGGCATGTTGCTTCGTACGACCTGAGTTCGATCGGCGCGGATGCGCCGTCGGGCCAACCGAAGACCTTTAGCTTCAACGTGCCGACGCTATCTTTCGATTCCGGTATGACGTTCGAGCGTAATGTGAATCTCTTCGGTGTCGGTCTGATGCAGACGCTGGAACCTCGACTCTATTACGTTTACACGCCGTACCGAAACCAGAATTACGCGGCCATCTTCGACACCGCGCCGCTCGACTTCGGCCTCGCTGAGGTTTTCACAAGCAATCGCTTTGTCGGCGGCGACCGCGTATCGGATATGAACCGCATCACGGCGGGACTCACCACGCGCTTCGTCGATGCCGCGAACGGCAATGAGTTGGCGCGCTTTGTACTCGCGCAGGAATACTACTTCCGGAACACGCAGGTGACTATGGCAGGCGATTCGCCGCCGACGGTTGGCCCGTCGAATCTTATCGTTGGCGACTCGTTGAACATCGGCACTGTGTCGGTTCAGCAAGGGATCGAATACAACCAGTCCAGCGATGAGTTCACGCAAGCGACGATAGGCATTGGGTGGAAGCGCGCCGATGGGAAGATCCTCAACGCGGCGTACCTGTACGCGAGAGCCAACGCGACACTCGACAACGAGACGGAGAATCAGGTTCTGCTCTCGGGGGAGTGGCCATTGACGCGGCGCCTATCTGGTGTCGGCCAGATCGACTACGACATTGTCAGTCATCGGGTACTCGCCGGGTTGATTGGCCTGCAATACCCGGCTGACTGTTGGGGCATTAGCCTTGCCTTTCAAAAGTACACGAACATCAGTTCGACAACGACACCCGCTACAGGCACGCGCGTCCTGATGCAACTGCAACTTAATGGTTTGAGCCACATTGATAATGCATTGCAGCAACAATTCCGTGCAAGTATTCCGGGCTATTCGGTCGCGCCGGCCGCATTGCCTGAATCGCGCTTCTCGAACTATCCATAATCTGCGAAATGACCGTTCGAGCGACTTTTAAGATCGCGCCCAACTCAATTCCGGACGAGACCGGCCTGTGTGTGCGGCGAGGAAATCGTTCCCGCATCACATACGAGGCGCCAGATACATTGCAGACGTCATCAACAGAGTCGCGGTGCATCCATTGATTGCTCTCGGGTCAACGGCTCATCTTGCATGGCTATCAGTAGCTGACAGTCCTTCCTGGACCTTATCTTGAGTTTCGGCGCGTGACGATCTCATTGACGGCTGCGCGAGGTTTCTCGCATCGATGCATGACGTCAGCCCGTACCGCAAGGATTTCTGGCTGGCATGAACGAACAGCCAGCGGGGAGCCATTGTTACACGCATCGGCTTGCGAAACAGCCGGTAAGCGCAGGCGTTGTCAACACCCCACAGCGCGCGTTCTTCATTCGGTTCTAATCGCTGACCAACGGGTGCAGTGCCATCAGCCCGTTGCCTTGCTGCGTATAGGCCGCGCCGAAATGACATTTTTCATGCGCGGTAAATTTTCTCTGAAGGAGATTACGATGAAAAGAACTCTTATGATGCTCGGAGCATCGAGCGCATTTGCCCTCGCAGCCACTGCTCACGCGCAAAGCAGCGTGACACTCTACGGCCTTATCGATGCCGGCCTGACGTACACGAATAACCAGGGCGGTAGCAGCAACTTTCAGGAGACGAGTGGATCGGTCAATGGCAGTCGATTCGGTCTGCGCGGAAGCGAAGACCTGGGCGGAGGTCTTAAAGCGGTCTTCGTGCTTGAAAACGGCTTCAATATCGCCAATGGAAAACTGGGTCAGAATGGCCTCGAATTTGGACGACAGGCGTTCGTTGGTCTGTCAAGCGAGCAATATGGCGCTGTCACGCTGGGCCGTCAGTACGATTCAGTGGTCGACTACCTTGCACCTCTTTCGCTCACGGGTACGGGATACGGGGGAACACAAGCTGCTCATCCGTTTGATAACGACAACCTCGACAATTCTTTCCGCATCAACAATTCGATCAAGTACGCAAGCGTGAACTATGGCGGGCTCAAATTCGGCGGCCTGTATGGTTTCTCAAATAGCGCGGGCAACTTCGCGACAAACCGTGCGTACAGCATGGGCGCGTCGTACAACTATGGTGCTCTCAACTTTGCTGCTGGCTATTTACAGCTGAACAACAGCGGGACGGACCTGAACTCGGGCGGAGCGGTGACTAACGATGTGACCTTTACATCTGGTGTGCAGCGCACATGGGGCGCGGGAGCTAACTACACGTTTGCTAACGCAACGGTGGGTCTCGTGTTCACGCAATCGATCATTGGTAATCTGACCGGAATCGGAGCCTCAGCGTCCGGCACGTCGAATGGACTTTCCTTTGTCAATAATAGTGCGCGCTTTAGCAACTATGAACTGAATGGACGCTACAACTTGACTCCGGCGGTCTCGGTTTCCGCGGCTTATACCTTTACCGATAGTCGCATCGACGGCGTAGCGCCGAAGTGGAACCAGTTCACGCTGCAGACGGACTATGCGCTGTCCAAACGCACTGACGTTTATCTTCAAGGTGTGTACCAGCATGTCAGCGACACTGGCGACAGTGGCATCCATGCGGTGATCAATGGGCTATCGATGTCGAGCTCGAATGAGCAGGTGGCCGTCACTGCGGGCATACGCGTGCGATTCTGATCGAGTTCATTTGCTACCTGAAAGTCGATGCGCTCGCGAGGGTGCGGGCGCGTCGATCAGCAGCTAGCGTCGTTAAATGCACCATCTAATTTTGGCTCTGATGTGATGGACGACTCCCGCCCTTCGGGGCTCGGCATATGCCAAAGTGGAGAAGTCGTGACTTCCACGGCAAAGGAGCGTTCATCATGAAGATAGCCGCTGTCGGACTGGACCTTGCAAAGGCTCTATTCCAGGATCATGGAGTGGAACGGGAGTCATATCAGCGTGGTGACACAGCACTACGAACACTTCTGATTCACGGCGCTCGCGCTGTTATTCGTATGGCAGCCAATAAGCCTGAAATGAACGATTCGTGGGTCATGAAACTATGTCGACGTCGGCACAAAAACATCGCTGCCGTCGCGCTTGCAGCAAAGAACGCCCGACCGGCGTGGGCCTTGCTAATACGCAAGCAGGTCTACCAGGTTAGCCATGTTCCCGTGCGAACTGACGTGACGGTTTAACAGGCCCAGGTTCTAAGCGTAAGAGCAACACCTACCTTCCAGAGGTTGCTTGAGCAGACTTCAATTCGATGACAGAACGGTCGGACTGTGGTGGGCCAAACCCGCTTTGCACCAAGGGCAATCAAGCCCGTGGCTCTGATGGGGTACCCACTCGCGGATATTCATCGTGGGCCTGCAGCGAGCGCTGCGAATCGAGCCCGGATACATGGCCGCAACCTCGACCCAATGCCAGAGAGTCAGACTGCTTGACAACTGGGAGTCGTCCATACATGGTGCAAATAGGAAGGCGAAATCGGTTAGAGTTGTCGAAACAAACGAACTGATGGCTGGTGATGAGCAAGCTGAAGACGACGGGTGGGTTGTTCGATGGGCGGCATTGTGATCGTGAGATCATCATTCTGTGTGTGCGCTGGTACCTTCGCTACAAGCTTAGTTTGCGTGATCTGGTCGAGATGATAGCGGAGCGGGGTTGGCGCTGGCACACACCACGATCCTGCGTTGGGTGAAGCGTTTCACGCCGGAGTTCGTCAAAAGGTGGAACCATTTTGGGACGCCCGCAGGGCGGTCATGGCGTGTTGACGAAACCTATCTGGAGATTCGCGGCAAATGGGTTTATCTGTATCGGGCAGTGGATCGGGCCGGCCAGACTAATACCGGCCACCGGGATTGGCGACCAGATGCCGCGGCCGAACTCGTCGGCGAGTTTCAGAATCCTTTCCGCCTGCGCCAGAGTTCCTGAATGCGGGCGTAGATCGTCGGATACGTCAAATGCTGGTGCGCCGCTGCATGAAAGCCGCCTCGCCGGGCGGTCCAGTAGAACGTTTCGATTTGCTGCAGGGAATGGCCCATGATCGGGAATTTCTATCAGACGGTGAGCTCACTTTCGATTATCGCTTATTAATATTGGCCTTCTACATTCGGTTCATTAGATGGATACCATGCGATAGCGAGGAGTCGGAATGATCAGACCAATAGATTCGGCAGCAGCGTACGCCGAGCCGAAGACGTCAGTGCGCTGGAACATCTTTCTGGTCATGCTGCTGCTCGTGACGGTGAACTATATCGACCGTGCCTCCCTATCGGTCGCGATGCCGCTGCTCACGAAGGAATTCTCGCTGTCACCCGTGATGCAGGGCTTCATTCTCAGTTCGTTCTTCTGGTCGTACACGTTGATGCAGATCCCGGGCGGCCAACTCGTCGATCGCTTCAAGCCGCGTGCCGTCCTTGCGCTTTGTACGCTGTTCTGGGGCGGCTTTCAGGCGCTGGCGGCCATTGCGACCAGCTCGTCGGGTCTGCTGATGACGCGGATCGGTCTCGGCGTTGCCGAGGCCCCCGTTGCCTCGGCGGGCGGCGCGCTCAACGCCGCATGGCTTACGCAACACGAGCGTGTACGCGGCGCTTCGCTGATGGACGGCGGCTCGCCGCTCGGTGCGGCATTTGGTTCGGTACTGATCGCATGGCTGATTCTGGTCATGCACTCGTGGCGCTCCGCGTTCGCGATCGCTGGTATCGGCACGATCCTGTGCGGCATGGTTGCATGGCGGTATATCAGGAATCAGCCGCGCGAGCATGCGGGCGTCAACGAGGCCGAAGCGCTCCATATTGAGCGAGCTCAGGCGCTGGAGCATGCCAAGGAGGCCAAGGAGCTGTCAGGCCGATCGATTGATTTCTTCAGGTTCCGGTCGGTGTGGCTGATGTTTTTCGGCTTTATGTGCTGCACGACACTTTACTATGGGTTCCTTACCTGGATGCCGACCTATCTGCACAAGGTCCATGGTTTCGACCTGCAGCAAATGGGCAATGCGAGCTTCCTGATATTTATGTGCGGCTTCGTCGGCGAAGTGGTGGGCGGCTTTATCGCCGATAAATGGCTTGCGAGCGGTGCAGCGCTCAACCTGGTGATGCGCGTCATGTTCGGCATTGCCGGGGTGGTGGCCACGATCTCGGTGTTTTGCGTGGCCTATGCGACGAATCCAAGGATGGTTGTCATCCTGCTGTCGGCGACCTTGTTCTTCCTGCGCTGGGGCGGGCTGTACTGGTCGATTCCCGCGATGCTCGCTACGCGCAACAAGGTCGGCGCGCTCGGCGGCTTGCTAAATTTCGGCGGAAACCTCGGCGGCATGGCGATTCCGATCGTGGTCGGCGCAATCGTTCAATACACCGGCTCATATTTCCTCGCGTTGATGTGCTTCGTCGCGATGGGGGTGGGTCTCCTGGTGTGTTTGATTGGCATCGACTACGAACACAAGATTCCGGTGTGAGTGCGAATTTCGCACTCCATCAATTCAACACGAAGTGCAGGCAATGCATTCAAGTCCGTCGTACAGACGGCGTTCGCGTCGCGACCGTGGACCACGGGATGGTGTGGATCTTCTCGGCCGGTCGCGCCGGCCGCATCGCCTGAATCGCGCTTCTCGAACTATCCATAACCTGGGAAGCGACCGTTCGGGCGATTTTCAGGGTCGCGCCCAACTCCATTCCGGACGAGACCGGCTTGTGCGTGCGGCGAGGAAATCGTTCGCGGGATCACATACGAGGCGCCTGATTCATTGCACACATCGTCGACAGAGTCGCGGTGCATCCAGTGATTGCTCGTGGGTCAACGGCTCATCTTGCATGGCTATCAGTAGCTGACAGTCATTTCTGGACCTTGTCTTGAGTTTCGGCGCGTGACGATCTTAATGACGGCTACGGCAGGTTTCTCGCATCGCTGTATGACGTTAGCCCATATCGCAAGGACTTCTGGCTGGCATGAACGAACGGTCAGCAAGGAGCCATTGTTACAAGCATCGGCTTGCGAAAAAGCCGGTAAGCGCAGCCGTCGTCAACGCGGTACCGGTTCACGCACCCTCCCTCTTATTCCAATAGGCTTATGCTGTTTTGCCGCTGGCAAAATTAGCGAACATCAACAGCGGCAGGTTTGCTCGCGGCCTGTGGCATGGCTTCACCACACGTGTAGCGTGTATGCCAGCGCTGGGCGAGGACGGCGCAGACCATCAACTGGATCTGGTGGAACAGCATCAGCGGCAGCACGACGGCCCCGACCGTGGGGCCCGAGAAGAGCACCTTCGCCATCGATATGCCGGAAGCCAGGCCTTTTTTCGATCCGCAGAACACAATCGCAACCTGGTCTGCCTTGTTGAATCCGAGCCGCTTGGCGGTAAAGCCCGTGACCAGCAGCGCCACCATCAGCAGCACGGCGTCGACCACAACCAGGCCGCCGAGTGCCGCCACGGGTGTCCGGTGCCACAAGCCCTCGGTCACGGCCTCGCTAAAAGCCGTGTAGACGATCAGCAGGATCGAGCCCTGATCGACATACCGCAGCACCGGCATGCCGCGTTCGAGCGAAGTGGCGATCCAAGGCCGCAGCAACTGGCCTGCGATGAACGGCATGAGGATCTGCAGCACGATATCCCAGATGCCATTCAGCGACGCGCTCGAGCCCGCGTTCTGCTTCGTAAACGTGACGCTCACGAGCAGCGGCGTGATGAAAATCCCAATTAGGCTGGAGGCCGACGCGCTGCACACGGCAGCCGGCACGTTGCCTTTGGCGATCGACGTGAAGGCGATCGAAGATTGCACGGTGGAAGGCAGCGTGCACAGGAACAGGACGCCCATGTACAGTGCCGGCGTGACGAGCGGCGCCAGTACCGGCCTCAGCGCGAGACCGAGCAGCGGAAACAGCACAAACGTGCTGAGCAGGACGACAAGGTGCAGACGCCAATGCCTCGCACCGTCCACGATTGCTCCGCGCGGCAGCTTGGCGCCATGCAGGAAGAACAGCAGGCCAATTGCAATGTTTGCGATCAGGTTGACGGAGACGGCGGTGTGCCCGCGGCAGGGCAGCAAGCTGGCGGCGATCACGGTGGCGACGAGCGCCAACGTGAAGTTGCCGGGCAATCGTTTGGGTTTGGCTCGAGGCATGGGTTTCACACGGTGCAACTTCGGAGAGGACAAAGCCGACACTTTCTATACAGGTGCGCTAAAAAACCAATTCATGTGGACGGGCGTTAGGATCGCATAGAACATCGCGAATATCAGCATGCTGCTGGGTGGTCGCGGCCGTCATCGTAAGCTGGCAGCGCGCAAGGTGGAGGGGTCAAGTGGCATTTGGGTCACTTACAGCGGGATTGAGTATGACGGCGTTGGGCGATGTTCCGTTACGCGAGCAGATGCGAAATCGCGTCCCGTCGTGTCGTCATGCTGAGTCGTCTCGTCATAAGTCGCTTCTGCCAGCCGTCTGACAGTCGAGCAAATTACATGAGGCAACGTCCCTCGACTCGGTAACAAATAATTTGAGTCAATGCGCACTTGCGACCGGCAAGGCGTCCTGCTTTTTTGATTCGTTGGCGTCTTTTTTTGAAGTGTGCATTATGCATTATTCCTGATGCACAGTTTTCCGTGTCGGCGCCGCACCGGTCTTTGAGGACCGCAGCGGCGAGGGCAGGAAGGAGGGTGGTCTTGCTGCATCACGCTTGCAATTGCGTTTCTTCCAAGGATGTCTGTCCATGAGTTCACCCAATTTTTCTTCGCCGCACCGGGCGGAGGTCTCAGCGCCTGCGGCCAAGCGCAGTGAGCGCTTGCGGGTTTGCGAGCTGAGTCATGCGTTCCAGACCGCCGACGGTGACAGCGTGCCCATTTTCGATAGGCTGGATTTCAGCGTCGGTAGTGGCGAAATCGTGTCGATCGTCGGGCGCAGCGGGGCCGGCAAGAGCACGCTCTTCAATCTCATTTCGGGGCTGCTCACGCCGCAATCCGGGCGCGTGGAAGTCGGCCGACGCGCCGATGGCGGCGAGGGGCGCATCGCCTACATGCTGCAAAAGGACTTGCTGCTGCCATGGCGCACGGTGCTGGAAAACGCGGTGCTGGGCATCGAGCTTTACCGCAAGGTTCGGCGCGAGGACATCGAGCGCGCGAGACAAATGCTGGCGCGTTACGGCCTCGATTCCTTCGCCGACGCGCATCCGCACGCGCTTTCGGGCGGCATGCGCCAGCGCGTAGCGCTCACCCGCACGCTGCTCGTCGATCCGACGCTCGTGCTCCTCGATGAGCCGTTTTCGGCGCTCGACTACGAAACCCGCCTGACGCTGGAGGACGACGTCATGGAATTGCGCAAGCAAAACGGCACCAGCGTAATTCTCGTGACGCACGACATCGAGGAGGCAATCGCGATGAGCGACCGCGTCATTCTCCTTGGCGGACGCCCGGCGTGCATCGAAGACAACATCGACGTTCGACTCTCCACCTCGGGGCCCCGTACGGCGGTATCGGCGCGCGAAGCGCCCGAGTTCCGTGCCTACCACTCGCGCATTTGGAACGGATTGCGCGGGTACTCAATCCAGCACGCGGGAGCCTCGGCATGAGCGACGTCGCGATCTCACCAACGGTCACGAGCAAGCGCGCAGCAAGCGGCCGTTCCAAAACGCTTGGCACGACCGGCATTGTCGTCGCGATCGTCGTCGTGATTGTGGCTGGCTGGCAATTGGCGGTTACGCTTGGCTGGGTCAACGGCCGCCTTTTCGGCTCGCCCGAGGGAATCTACCGGGCTGCGGTGTTGGGCCTTTCGCCGCAGGGCACACTCGTCCCAGACACGCTGGCGACGCTTTTCGAAACGCTGATGGGCCTCGTGGTCGGCAGCGGACTCGGTATCGGCCTCGGGCTGCTGCTCTGGTTCGTGCCGAGGGTCTCAGGCGTGGCCGAAGGTCTGTCGGTCATTCTGAACAGCATTCCGAAGATTGCGCTCGGTCCGCTGATTGTCATCTGGTTCGGCTCGGACATGGCCTCGAAGATCTGGCTGGCCGGCATCTCCACGTTCGCGGTTGCGATGATTTCCGCGTGCGCCGCGGCGCGCGAGGTGGATCAGGACCTGCTGAATCTGTTCCGCTCGTTCAAGGCGAAGCCGGGCATGATCTTCAGCAAACTGATCGTGCCTAGCGCACTGCCGTGGATCTTCTCGACACTGCGCGTGAACATCGGCTTCGCGCTGATCGGCGCGGTAGTGGGCGAATACATCGCTTCGCAGGCGGGAGTGGGTCACGAAGTGTTCGTCGCTGGCTCTTTGTTTGACCTCAATACTGTTTGGCTGGGCATTATCGTTCTCACGTTGATGGCATCGATTCTGAGCTGGATTGTTCAATTTACGGAAGCAAAGGTGATTACATGGAAAAGAAAACGGTGAAGTTTCTGGGCACTTGCCTTGTGGCGGCGCTCGCCGCTTCCGGGGCCCGCATGGCGGTTGCTGCCGAGCCGGTAGTCGTCTATCAGGCTTTTCAGTCGATTCAGTATCTGCCGCTTTACGTAGCGCTCGACAAAGGTTTGTTTGCAAAGAACGGTCTCACGGTGCAGAAAGTGACGGCCGGCGGCGGCGCAGCCGGAGTGGCTGCGGTGATCGGCGGTCACGCGGACTTTTCGCTGCAGGACCCGATGACGGCGATGCTTGCCAACCTCAAGGGCGCGTCGCTCGTCAATGTGGCGAACGTGGTTGCAGGCGTGCCCGTCTGGATCATCGCGCCGCCGGGCTCGTCGGTTAAGGAGGTGTCCGATCTCGCCGGCAAGAGCGTGGCCACTGCGCTGCCGCCGACGACAAGTACCTATCTTCTGCAGCGCCTCGTCAGCGAGCGAAAGCTCGCTAACGTGAAGCTCGACACCGTGCAGATCGGCACGGAGCTCGCACCGGTCAGCGCGGGGCGCGACGAAGCGGCGGCGCTTTACGAGCCGCAGGTCGATACCGGGCTGTCACAGGGCTACCGGATCGTCTACGGGTTCCCCAGGGCCTATCCGGGCGGCTATGCGTTCTCCAGCATGGACACGCTCGCTTCCACGATCAAAGCCAAGCCGCAGATGGTCGCTGCGTTTGTGAAATCGATCGGCGAGGCCGAGGCGCTGATCCAGCACTCGCCCGATACGGCGAAGGCTGTTGCGCGGACCGAGTTTCCGACGCTTGACCCGAAGGTGGTCGACAGCGCTGTACAGCGCCTGATCGATCAGGAGATCTACGCAGCGACGCCCGAGATTTCCGAGCCGGCGTTCCGTAACGCGCTGGCCCTGCAGGAGTCCCTCGGCAACATCAAGCCGGGCAGCGTGACATATGCTGGCGCGGTGGACAATTCGTTTGCGGCGGCAGCAGCGCGCAAATAGGCACGGGGGACGGGAGAGGGCGCTCGCGCAAAGCCGGCGCCCGCTCGAATCGATCCGGATTCCTCGCGCAATTCGCGCAATCAACAGTAAAGCTATCACCAGAATGCAAAAACAATCGTTGCTGAATACCCTCCTTGCCAGCCGCGGCGACGCCCAAGCTGCCCGCGCGCGGCTCTCGGCCGCAAAGGCGCGTGCTAACGAGCTCGAGCCCTGGCTCCGCGCGTTCACATCGCGAGCCGACACCTATGACGTGGATGCCGCAGTCAACGGACCGCTCGCCGGCCTGCCGGTCGGTATCAAGGATCTGATCGATACACGCGACATGCCGACCGCCTACGGGTCGCCGGTCTATCGCGGACACCAGCCTTCGGCGGACGCGCGTATCGTCGAGTCCATCCGACAGGCGGGCGGGGTGATCTTCGGGAAGACGGTGACGACCGAGTTCGCCTGGCGTGAGCCAGGACCCACGGTCAATCCGTGGAACCGACTGCACACGCCGGGCGGGTCGTCGAGCGGCTCAGCGGCCGCCGTGGCCGCCGGCATAGTGCCGCTTGCACTCGGTACGCAGACCGTCGGCTCGGTCATCCGGCCGGCCGCTTATTGCGGAGTCGTCGGCTACAAGCCCAGTTTCGGCAAGGTGTCCCGCGACGGTGTGCATCCGCTGTCCGGCTCGCTCGATCACGTCGGCTTTTTCGCGCAGACGGTGGAGGGTGTGGCGCTCGCGCATGCACTCTTCGTCGAGCACCGGCCGGAGGTGTTGGCGAGCCTCGATACATGGGCTGCATGGTTTCCAGCCAATCCTCCAGCCCAGCTGGGCGTGTTACACACGCCCTTCTGGGACCGGGTGCAGCCGGCGCAGAAGGAGAACTTCGAAACCTCGCTCGAGCGTCTGCGCGCCGCCGGCGCCACGCTCGTCGAGCTTGAATACGGCGCGGATATGCAGGCTATGGTCGACGCGGTGCAGGTCATTGCGTGCGTCGAGGCGCAGCGCACGATCGGCCCCACCGCCGCCAGGCATCCTGAGCTCGTCAGTGAGCACATGCATACGCTGATCGCGGCGGGCGCGGCAACGCCTGCCGCTGAGTACGAGGCTGCCATTGCGCTGCAGGCGCGGTTGCGTCGCGAATCGAAGCCGCTGCTCGCCGGATGCGACGCGCTCGTGACCCTGTCGGCGCCCGGCGAGGCGCCCGCAGGGCTCTCGGACACAGGCGACGGGATCTTCTGCGCACCATGGAGCCTTACAGGCAGCCCAGCCGTGACTGTGCCGTCGGGCCGCACCGCAAATGGTTTGCCGCTTGCGTTCCAGGTGGTCGGCGAGTTCGGGGCGGATCTGCGCACGCTGCAGATCGCGGCCTGGGTCGAAAGCCAGCTGCAGGCGCAATGGCCAGCCTCGTCCGTATCGGCCGGGTATCCCGAAGTGGCATCCGCCTGAGGGGCCGCGAGCGCGCCAGTGTCGGTTATAGTGCGCGGCATGCACTAACACGGCGACGCGGCAAAAGGAGGATACGTTGAGCAGGCCCTATCGAACCATCCAGGAATACGTCCTCGGAACATTGAGGGCGGAGATCCTGAAGGGAGTGTATCCGCCGAATACCCGACTCAGACAGGAAGAGGTGGCCAAGCGCCTGGAAGTCAGCACGACACCCGTGCGCGAGGCGTTTCGCGATCTGCGTGCCGAGGGGTTGGTGTCGATCGACCCGAACCGGGGCGTCGTCATACGCGGCCTCACTGCGGAAGACGTGAGCGAGATTTATGAACTGCGCATGCTGCTCGAGCCCATGCTCGCGGAGCGGGCCTGCCGGCAACTCGCGCCCGCCGATCTCGCGGCGGCCACTGTGTGTCACGCAACCATGAGCGCGACCCCGTCGTCCGAAAAATGGGCTTTGCTCAACGTGGAATTCCACCGGCACCTGATAGGGAGTCAGGAGAAAACACGCCTGTTCGAGATCGTCGAAAACCTCTCGGGTGTCGCTCGTCCCTATGTGTCGCTGGCGATGCACATCAAGCAAGACCTCATGGAGAGTAATAACCGCGAGCACGCGCAGTTGTTGGACGCCTTCCGGGCGGGCGATGCGCTGTCCGTGCGCGAGCAGAGCCGGATACACCTCGAAAACACGCGCAACGCGATCGTCGCCTGTGTCGCCCAGTGGGCGCCGACGGAGGTCGCCCACGGCTGAAGCGACCCAGGCGGGGCGCCTGGCGTGCGCTCGCTTGTGGGCGCAGGTAGGGCCAACCGGTTGGTCGCATCGCGTAGGCCGTTCCTGTCGCCGTGAACGGGACGCCCAGCCAAGCCAACGCTTATTCCAGGAACACACAAGATATGGACAATTCGCTGGTTTCCCTGTCGGCGGTGACAGCCCGTGAACTCATCGGGCGCCGCGAGCTTTCCCCGGTCGAACTGCTCGACGCCTGCATCGCTCAGATCGAGGCGATCAACCCGGCCGTCAACGCCGTGGCGGCGACCTGCTTCGAGCGCGCGCGCGAGGAAGCGCGGCGCGCGGAGTCGGCCGTTGCGCGCGGCGAGCCGCTCGGCCCGTTGCACGGGTTGCCGCTCGGTGTCAAGGATCTGGAGGAAACGGCAGGCCTTTTAACCACCTACGGTTCGCCGCTTTTTCGCGCCAACGTGCCGGCGCGCGATAACGCCTTCGTGGCTCGCCTGCGCGCCGCGGGCGCTATCGTGACCGCCAAGACCAACACACCCGAGATGGGCGCGGGAGCCAACACGCGCAATGTGGTCTGGGGCGCTACCGGCAATCCGTTCAATCCGTTGTTGAACGCTGGCGGCTCTTCGGGCGGCTCGGCCGCCGCGCTCGCCACCAGCATGCTACCGCTCTGCACGGGCACGGATACGGGCGGCTCGCTGCGTATTCCCGCGGCGCTTTGCGGCGTGGTCGGGTTCCGGCCCTCGCCGGGACTCGTGCCGATCGACCGCAAGGTGCTCGGTTGGACGCCGATTGACGTGAGTGGTCCGATGGGGCGCACCGTCGCGGACACCCGGCTGCAACTGGCCGCCCAGGCCGGCTTGCATCACACCGATCCGCTCGGGTATCCCATCACCGGGGCAGCGTTCGGGCATGGCGCGCCGCTCGACGTCAGCGAACTGCGTATCGGCTATACGGAAGACTTCGGCGTGTGCGCTGTCGACAATGCGACGCGCGCGACCCTCCGCGCGAAGATGGCGGCGATCGCAGGCTACGTCAAGCTGTGCGAGCCGGTGGATCTCGACATGGGCGAGGCCGACCGCACTTTCGACGTGATCCGCGCGCAGAACTTCCTCGCCAGTTTCAGGGAGACCTACGAGCGCGACCCATCTCTGCTCGGCCCGAACACGCGCGCCAACTACGAAATGGCGCAGGCGATGTCGCTTCGCGACGCAGTGTGGGCGCATGCGGAGCAGACGAAGATTTTCCGTCGCTTCCAGGCGAAGTTCGACGACTACGACCTGATAGTCTCGCCTACCTCGTCGATCTCACCGTTTCCCTGGTCCCAGTGGCATCTCGCCGAGGTCAATGGCCGCCCGCTCGACAATTATTACCGCTGGGTCGCGCTCACCTATGTCGTCACGCTGCTCACGAACCCGGCCCTGTCGCTACCTTGTGGTACCGATCACGCGGGCATGCCATTCGGCCTGCAACTCGTCGGTCCGTTTCGCGGCGACGCGCGGCTGCTTGACATGGCCGAGTCGCTTGAAACCGCGCTGCGCAATGACGCGGTACTGAACCGTCCGCTCCCCGATCTTCGCGCGCTCTCGTATACGGTAAGCGAACTCAAGTCGATCGTGACCGATCCGCCCGTGCTGACGGTGACGGAAGGCTAGGCAAAACCCACATCGGCCCTTCGATCCGCCATGACTTTAATGGCAGCTTCAAGATCGCGGCCATTCAAGGACACGTGCCTGTCGATGGCTCCTCGGCCACACCCGCCATTCAAGCTGTTACAGAAATTCCATGCCTCGAATGACATTTTCGAATCATAGTGGTGTTCATAGCTTGGAACGACGCCGACTCGGGGTGCGGGCCTCGCGTGAGCATTCGCGGCGCGCTTCGCTGACCTACGCTGCTAATAGCGGGGCAGGAACAGTGCTTGCATGTCGCAAGACAGATCAACCGAAGGAGCGTGACATGGCCGAACAGCACAAACCCGGCGAGAAGGTTCAGACGTCTGGGATCTACGAGGTGGTGAAAGAAGGCGACGGCGGCTCCGGCTTCCAAGTGACGTGTGTCGAAGGCGAGCATTTTCCCCCAACGCGCAGCGGCAAGGGTGCGCGCTACGAGCCGGTCACATGGGGCGCGCAGTTATGCGGTGAAAGTGGGATCCCTTTTGCGGATCGGCTGCCTCGAGAATCGCGCCGCGATCCATGAACAGGCACTCCGCCAACCGCAAGCGCACCGTCAACCGGGCAGCTTCGCTGGATGAGGTTGCCAGTTGGCCTGCAGTGCCTGGGCGCGCGCGTAGACCTTCTCCATCTCCGCGCGCAGCGGCGCGACGGATTCATCCGCGAGGTCGAACTCCGCGCCGAGTGCCTGATAAGCGGCGTTGATCTCCCGCAGCAGCGCGCCTTCATCGACGCACGTGAGTCGGCCGTTCCGCATGACTGTTTCGCCCGCGACAAACACACTATCGATCGCGGCGCCGCGCTCGGCATACACCAGTTGCCGTACCGGATCGGCTAACGGCGTGAAGCTGATCGCGTCAGTCCGGTAAGCGACCAGGTCGGCTCTATATCCCGGCTCGATTGCACCTAGCTCGCTGCCTAGTCCGAGCGCCGTCGCACCGCCAATCGTCCCTGCATGCAGCGCTTCAGTTGCGGACAACCAGCGCGAATAATCGTCGCCGCGGATCTTCGACACAGCTGCGGCGCTGCCGAGTACGTTGAGCATATTGACGGTGACCGTCGACGCGCAGCCGTCGGAGCCGAGACTCACGTTGACGCCAGCATCGAGCAGCGCTCGCACAGGTTGAATGCCCGAGCCGAGCATCAGATTGCTCCATGGATTGTGCTGCACGCTCGCACCCGATTGAGCCAGACACGCGATCTCCGCATCCGACAACCAGACCGCGTGGATCAGCGACGTGCCTGGCCGCAGAAATCCCAGTTCGGCAAGGCGCATCACCATGGACTTGCCGTAGAAGGCTTGCGCCGTTACCACCTGCAAGCGGGTTTCCTGAACGTGGGTGATGACTGGCAGGTCATGCGTGTCGGCGAATTCGCGGCAACGCGCGAGAAATTCTGGCGTGCAGCGCTGCGGTGCGGAAGGGGCGATGAGTATGCTCACCCGGTCATGCTGGGGATGGTGATCCGCCAACTCGCTTTCGAGCAGCGCGAAGAACGCATCGGGAGAGGGCCGTGGCTGCGCACGCAGTTGCGCAAGCAGCGCGGGCGGGAAAATGCTGTCGACCTGCGGGAAGTTATCGACGATCGCGCGATCCATCATCGAGAACCCGACGAGCGCGCGGATTCCCGCGTCCCCGTAGGCCTGGAAGATAGCGTCGACGGCGGCGGGGTCAATGGCCTGACCGAGGCTCACGTCGTCGACGAGCGTGGTTGCGCCGCTGCGCAGCGATTCGAGTGCGCCAATCAAGGTTCGCAGATAGATCTGGCGCGGCGTCAGCTTCACGGGGCGAGGCGCGCGCACGTAGTGCATCCACAACTCGAGCGGCAGGTTTTCGAGCCGTCCCTTGTGAAAATGCTCGTGTGAATGTTGATGGCCGTTGATGAGCCCCGGCACCAGCAGGCAGTCGTCGAGCGCTATGCATTCGCCGTCGGTCGCGCTGCCGCCTGGCACGATGGCGGCGATGCGCTCGCCTTCGATCACGACGTCGACGCGCCTCGGCTCATAACGCTGTTCGGTGCCGTGTAATGCCCTGACATTGGAGAGTATCTTGCGCACGTTTTTTGCCTCATCGAAGGACGGTGTGGACTGTGGCGGCTAGCGAAACTGCCGCGACAAGCCGGCAAGCCGTTCCATCAGCAGCATGGAAATCAAGGTGGCGATAATCAGCACGCCCGAGGCCGCGGCCGCCCGCACGTCGAGGCTGTCCTCGATGATATGCCACAGGTGGATGGGCAACACTTCGGAACGCGCATCGGACAGGAACAGCGACAGCGCAACGTTATCGAACGAATTCATAAACGCAATGAACGCCCCCGACGCAATGCCCGGCACCAGCGCCGGCAATACCACGCGGCGGAAGGTGAACCAGCCGCCCGCGCCGAGGCATGTTGAACTGTCCAGCAGCGCAGGATCGAGCTGTGCATAACTGGCCGAGGTTGTGTACAGCACGTACGGTGCGCACAGCACGATATGTCCGGCGAGCAGACTGTAGAACGAGAGCCCCGCGCTTTCGAGGTTGAACAGGATCAGGATACCCAATCCCAGCGCGAGCGACGGAATGGTCAGCGGCGCCATGAAAAACGAATCGAGCAGTCGCGCGGCGAAGCTGCGGCGGCGCGCGAGCGTCACCGCGGCGGCGACCGCCAGCACGGTCGCGCAGGCGGTCGCGGCGGCAGCGAGCTTCAGACTCAACAGCAGGTCGTCGATGATCTCCGGCGAATCGAAGATCAGCGCCTGATACCAGCGCAATGACAGCCCCGGCGGCGGAAACTTCAGCGAGTAGCCCGACGTGAGCGACGTCACCAGCACGATCAACGTGGGCCCGATCAGCATCAGTAGACCGATACCGCCCATCAGGCCCATCACCGCATTGAAAGACAGGCGACCCGGTTGGGTGCGACGCGCCGGCATGATGGCCGGTGTGGCAAGCGTGGATCTAGCCATGGACAAACCCTCTGGTCTTGCGGCCGAAATAATTGAGCAGGGTCACCACGAGCAGCACGCTCACCAGCAGAATCACGGCAAGCGTCGCGGCAAACGGATAGTTCTGAGTCTGGATGGCCTGTTCGTAGATGTAGAACGGCATGTACATCAACTGGCCGCCGCCCACTAGGGTTTGAACCACGAACGCGCTGACCGCGCCGGTAAACACCAGCAAGGTTCCGCTGAGCAAACCCGGCATCGCAAGCGGCACGGTGATCTTCCACCACGTGCGCCAGCTGCTGGCGCCCAGCGCATGCGACGCCTCGGGCAAGCGCGTATCGAGTGAAGCGAGCGTGGTGGCGAGCGGCAACACCATCAATGGCAATTCGATCTGCGCAAGCGAGAGAATCACCGCCAGCGGCGTGTACAGGAGCTTGACCGGCTGGCCCGTGTGTCCGAGCGCTATCAGAAGCGCGTTGACCAGCCCTTCATTGCCGAGAATCACGACCCACGCAAACGTGCGCACCACCGAACTGGTCAGAAGCGGCAGCAGGATCAGCACGATCAGCACACGCCGCCAGCGCGGCGGGCTCACCACGTACAGATGCGCAACCGGATAGCCGAGCACGATCGTCACCAGTGTGGTCGCCACGCCTAGCCAGAGCGTTTGCCAGAGGATGCCGCGGTTATAGCTGTCGCCAAAGAACACCAGGTATTGGCGAATGCCGACATGCGTCATGTTCGTGTCGTTGTGCAGGCTGATCAGCGTGACCAGCAAGAGCGGCACGCCCACAAACGCGATGAAGAACAGGCCCAGCGGCAGTACGAGCAGCCAGTCGTGGGGAATCCGGTGGTTCGCGTTCGTCATGCGTCAGACCTTGACCAGACGGTTGAAGCGGTCAATGTATTCCGCCCGGCGCGGATTGATACGTGCCCAGTCGACCTGCACGAACGACGTCAAGTCATTGGCGTTACGAGCGACAGCGGCGAGCGCCGCACCGAACGGCACCTTCGTGTTGGTCGGTGCCACGTAGTAGGGCGCGCTCGTCATCTGCTGCTGCACTTCGACGCTCAACGCGGTGTTGATATACGCGGCGGCGAGATCCGCCGCCCGGGTGTTCTTCACGATATTCATCGTGCTGCGCACCATGCCCCAGTTGCTCTCGGGGCGCGCGAGCGCCACCGGTACGCCTTTTGCCTTGAGCGATTCCACGTTGTTGATGTAATGGCAGGCAATATCCACCTGACCTTGCTGGAACAGTGTGCCGAGTGCGCCCGGATTGGCGGCAACCGCGGCGACGTTCGGCATCAGACGCTTGATGTAGTCGAACGCCGGTTCCATGTGATCTTCGTCGCCGCCCAGCATTTTGGCGAGCGCCACCATCCATACCGTGCCCAGGGTGGAGTCGAGACTCACCAGGCCGACGCGGCCCTTGAATTCCGGTTTGAGCAGATCGTTCCAGGATTTCGGCGTGGTCTTCACGCGCTCAGTGTTGTAAGCAATGCCATAGACCTGCGCGGAGACGTAAGCGCCCAGACCCTTCGGATCCACGAAGTGCGCAGGCAGATTCGCGAGGTTCGGCACGCGGGCTGCCGGAATGGGTTCGAACACGCCTTGCGCGATGCCCTGCAGGTAAGGCCCTTCGTCCATCATGACTACGTCGAACGGCGGGTTGTTACGCGCGGCCACCAGCTTGGTCAGCGTGTCGACTGCCTGCGAGGCGGTGAGCACCGCGCTCATGTTGGTGGCCTTGCGGAACGCAGGCAAGAGGATCTTGCGTTGTGACTCTTCCCAGGCGCCCGGAAACGTCGTAGCGGCGACGGATTCAGCTGCGGCCATGGCAAGCGGGCTGCCGAGCGACAGGCCGAAGGCCCCGGCCGCCCCCATCAGGTGCAGGAGCTTGCGACGTTGGTGATCGATCAGCGACATAGGACCTCTGGATGGATAGTTAAACAGAATGAACTGGCGATAACGAAGCGGGCGGCAGGTTGGGCCAGAGCGATCTGGACCGCGTGCTAGACACCTGCGGTACTGTGTTGCGCCGCCTTGAACGTGCGTACTCGCGCACCCGGCTTGAAATCGAGCGCGACGCGCAAGCCCGGGCGCAAGTCGGCACCTTCGGCGCGCGGCACGGAAATCTTCACGGTCTGTCCGGCATCGGTCTGCAGATCGACCACCAGCGTGGGACCGATCGGCATCGCCAGTTGCACGGTAGCCAGCAGCTGACGCGCGCCGGCGCCGGGCCGCGGCAACTGCCACGCCCACTGCTCGGGGCGAACCGCGAGCAGCGCCGCGCCGGCGTCGCGCCACGGGCCGGGCTGGGCAACGGCCACCTCGGCGCCGCCGTCGAAGTTTGCCAGGCACTGGTTGCCGTGTACGCGCAAGGTGACCGGCAGCAGATTCGCCGTGCCGACGAAGGTGGCGACGAAGGGGGTTGCGGGCTGATCGTAGATCGCGACCGCCGAGTCGTATTGTTCGAGCCGCCCGTGATTGAGCACCGCGACCCGGTCGGCCATGCTCATCGCCTCTTCCTGGTCGTGCGTTACCATCACGGTCGTGATGCTCAGTTCGCGCTGCAGACGGCGGATTTCGATCTGCATATCGAGCCGCAGGTTTTTGTCGAGCGCAGCGAAAGGCTCGTCGAGCAGCAGGATGCGCGGCTCGACGGCGAGCGTGCGGGCCAGTGCCACGCGTTGTTGCTGACCGCCCGACAACTCGCGCGGATAGCGCTTCGCGAATGCTTCCATGCGCACCATTTCGAGCATCTGCAGCGCCTTGCGAGCGGCATTACGACGCGCGACGCCGTTGGCTTCCAGACCGTAGGCGACGTTGGCGGCGACCGTCATGTGTGGAAACAGCGCGTAGTTCTGGAAGACGATGCCCACGCCGCGTTGGCGAGGCGCCAGGCCGTCCACGCATTGCCCGCCAATATGCACTTCGCCCTCGGACTGCACCTGCAGACCGGCGAGAATGCGTAGTAGGGTACTTTTGCCGCAGCCCGATGGGCCCAGCAACGCAACCAGCTCCCCTGCGGCAATATCGAGCGAGACTTCTTCAATCACCGGCACGGCGCCGAAACGATGCCGGATGTCGCGCATCCGCACGGCGGCACCGGTTTGCGTGGCGCGTGCTTGCGACACTGCCGGGGCGACGTTCCCGGCGCCCGCTGTGTCGTGCGTCGACTGCGAATCGATACTATGCGGGGTGCTCATGCGCGAGCCCTTTTCCATAGTTGCGTGGCGGCGTGCTTTCCAGCGGCGATGACCGCGTCGACGTCGCAGCGGGTGGGGGCGCCGCCGTCCACCACAATCTCTCCGTCCACGATGACCATTTCGACATCGCGCCCAAGGCCGGTGTGCACGAGCGTGCCCAATGGATTGGGATGCGGCGTCAGATGCGCGCGCCGGAAATCGAACACGGCGAGGTCTGCGAGCCAGCCCGTCTTGAGGCAACCGAGTTCGTCGCCGAGGCCCATGGCCTGCGCGCCGTTGCGCGTCGCCATGGCGAGCGCGTCAGCGGGCTGCCAGTCCGCAGCGACTTCGCCCAACTGGATGCGCGCAATCGCCAGCGCCCAGCGCATAACCTCGGTCATATCGGCGTGCATGTTGTCGGTGCCCAATGCAATGCGTGCGCCGGCGTTGCGCAAACGCGGCGTGGGCGCCATCGTGCCACCCGTCGCGTTGCCCTTGGGGATGTGCGCCACCGTGATGCCAGCCCGTCCGACACGGGCGATGTCATCATCGTCCAGATACAGACAGTGCGCCGCCACGAGCCTTTCGTTGAGTAGTCCGACCTCGTCAAGCAACTGCGCGGGGCTCTTGCCCGAACGCTGCTTCACCACGCTAACTTCGGTACGGCTTTGCGCGAGATGAGTCGTCACGCCCAGATCATGCGTGCGTGCTGCGTCGGCAATCAGACGCAGAAAATCGTCGGAGCAGGTGTCGGGCGCATGAACGGCGAGTTGGACGCCGGTGCGCCCGTTGTGCTTGCGATGCCAGCGGTCAGCGAGCGCCAGCGCGTCGTTGAGCGTGCGCTCGCCGGTCGCGGCGTGGTACTCCCAGCGCCCGTCCGCGACGCCGGAAAAATCGACGTCGTGCAGGCGGCCGCATGAGTACACACGCAGGCCGAGATCGGCCATGGCGTCCATCGTCAGGTCGGCATGGACGTAGGTGTCGTTGATCAGCGTGGAGCCGAACAGCATCGCTTCGAGTGCGCCGAGACGCGCCAGCGCGATGGCTTCGTCCGGGCGCACGTCATGGCCGTGCGGAATTCCGGGCGTGTAGGCCGGCGCGAAGCCCAGATCTTCGGCGACGCCGCGCACCATCGTCAGAATGGCGTGGGTATGCACGTTTACATAGCCCGGCACGATGACGCGTCCGTCAAGCCGGCGCGTCGTCTGCACGCGTGTGCCCACCGGCAGATCCTGTGCGCGGCCGACGAAGGTGAGACGGTTGCCGCGTATGCCGATGGCCGCGTCGTCCAGCAGTGGTTGAGCCGGGTCCATCGTCACGACGGTGGCGCCTAGCAGCAACAGGTCAAGGTCAAGCTCGATAGGGGGGGCAGTCATCAGTCAGGTGGTCCGGTTCAGTTCAGATGTGCAGGTGCTGCAGGAAACGCCGGGTGCGCTCTTCGCGCGGACGGCCGAACACGTCGCCGGGCGTGCCTTGTTCGACGATCGCGCCGGCATCCATGAAGACGACCCGATGCGCGACGTTGCGCGCGAAGCTCATTTCGTGTGTCACGACCATCATCGTCATCCGGGCTGCGGCGAGATCGCGCATCACGTCGAGCACTTCGTTGACGAGTTCCGGGTCGAGCGCCGAGGTCGGCTCGTCGAACAGGATCATCTGCGGCTCCATCGCGAGCGCGCGGGCAATCGCCACGCGTTGCTGCTGGCCGCCCGAGAGTTGCGAGGGCCGCTTGCTGATGTGCTGCGCGAGGTGGACTTTTTCCAACGCAATGCGTGCGCGAGCGCGGGCCGCATCGCGCGAGAGGCCCAATACACGCTGTGGGCCGGCCGCGACGTTATCCAGCGCGCTCAGATGCGCGAACAGGTTGAAGCGCTGAAACACGAAACCGAAGCGGCTGCGTTGCCGCGCCAGTTCGGCTTCGGGCAGCGCGCGCTCGTGCTCCGACAGCCCGATACGCTGGCCGCCGAGCCGAATCGTGCCACCGTCCGGTTTCTCCAGAAAGTTGATGCAGCGCAGTAGCGTGGTCTTGCCTGAACCCGACGGGCCGATCAGCACCACCGTCTCGCCGCGTGCGATGTCCAGCGAGACGGAGGGCAGGATGACCTTGTCGCCGAAACGCTTGTGCAACCCTTCAATCGACAGAAGCGTTGCAGCGCCGCTTTCATGGGTGCGCGCGGCGGCGTCCATGGAGGTCGCCGCGGGCAGGTCGGAGGCGGTGACGATGGAAGACATGCTGGGGCTCGAGTTCATGAAGTCAGTATTGCGGCAGCCGCCGTTCGAGGTAGCGCGACAGCCACGCCAACGCCGAGATCAATGCGTAGTAGTACAGGGCGATCAGCATGAAAATTTCGAACGGGGAAAAATACGTCGCGATGATTTCCTGTCCGGCGTGCGTCAGTTCATACACGGAGATTGCGGACAGCAGCGCCGAACCCTTGATCAGCGAGATCAGTTCGTTGGTGAGCGGCGGCAGGATGCGCCGCCACGCTTGTGGAAAGAGCACGTGCAGAACGATCTGGCCATGACGCATGCCGATGGATTGCGCGGCTTCAGTCTGGCCGCGATCGACGGACTGCATGCTGGCGCGCACGATCTCGCAGATGAAACCGCCTGCATTCAGGCTGAGCGCGATGACGCCGGCCCAATACTCATTGAAGTTGATGCCGATGACGGGCAGCGCGAAATAGACGAGAAAGATCTGCACCAGCAACGGTGTGCCGCGCACGAAATCGACGTACGCCAGCACGGCAATGCGAACCGCCTTGAAGCGGCTGAGCGCGCCGAAACCCAGCACGAAGCCGAGCACGATACCAATCGCGATGGCCGCGAGGCAAACCTTCAGCGTGGCGAGCAGGCCGACCGCGAGGATCGGCAACGCCATGACGATAATGCTCCAGTCCATGGACGCCGCGCTCTCAGGACAGCGCCGGAATTGCATCCGGCAAGTTCATGTCGAAACCAAACCACTTCTGCTGTAGCTTATGCAACGTGCCGTCTGCTTTGAACTTGTGCAGTTGCTGGTCGATAAAGCCGATCAGCGCGGTGTCATCCGTACGTGCTGCGATGCCCGCCCAGTTATCCGCGCCGATGCCCTTGACGATGGCGTATTTGCCTGGCGCATTCTTCAGGACGAGCGCAAGCGTCGGCAATGTGTTGAGCACGCCGTCCACTTTGCCTTCTGCCAGCGCGATATAGGCGGCCGGATGGTCGTCGAAAGTTTTCACTTCCTTGAAACCCTCGCCGCCCGCTGCTTTCAACTGGGCATCGAGCTTCGGTTCGAGCGTCTGACCCGGTGAGCCGAGCTTGAGTCCGAGCACCTTGCCGTTCATGCCGTTGAGGCTGGTGACGCTCTTCTGATCCATCGCACGAATCAGCAGCGCCTGCGAGGCTTCGACATAAGGTACGGAGAAGTCCACGTGCTTTTCGCGCTCGGCCGTATAGCTCAGGCTGCTCATGACCAGATCGAACTTCTTCGTATAGAGCGACGGAATCACGCCAGACCAGACCGTGTCGATGAACTGCGCCTTGACGCCGAGATTACGGCAAAACGCGTTGGCGAGATCCACGTCGTAGCCGATCATCGTGCCGGTCGCGTCGCGATAGGTCAGCGGCGGATAGGTCGCTTCGCAGCCGATGCGCAGCGTGCCTGCCTTCCTGATGTCGTCAAGCGTGAGCCCGGCGGCCATCGCAAAACGGGGCAGGCCAATCGACACCAGGGCTACACCCGCGCCGGCACGTTGGAGGAATTGGCGACGCGAAAATCGTTCGGACATCAGGCTCTCTCCAGAGAAAGTCACAGAACATGCAAGGTAAGACAGCGTATAAAGCGGCGCGGAACGTGCCGGAAAAAGATGCTTGCTGGATTCTCCTGACGCAAACTTTATGCCAACATAAATCGACACTTTTGTACGCAATAAAAATGAAATTGTATGCAATGTTGGATGCGCTTTCGATAGCGCAAACGGCGGCTTCCTGAGCACCTTCTCTGTAATGAACGTCAATGATTCATGCGGAAATTACGATAAGCACACTCGCATGAAGATGGTGCGCTGGCGCACCATGATCGATTCATTGGCACCAAACGAGGGTCGCTACACGGCAAAAAAACGTGCCTCCCAAAAAACGTCTTCGGCTTGCCAGGCTCGATGAGCGTGGATGAAATTTGTATTCATAAAAAAGTTATCGTTTCCTCCGCTAAAGCATGGCTTGGATACGTGATCTTTATAGAATTTTTGTGTACAAAAATGCTCGTGATTGCTCTATCATCAATCCATTCCGCGTTGCGAGAAACCCTTTGAGCCGAGCCTCCTCCATGCCTGCCAGTAAAACTGCCGCACCCAAGGCGCCGTTTACGAACGAGGAAATCTACGGCCGCATCCAGAAGGCGGTGCTGGAGCATCGCCTTGCACCCGGTACAAAATTGATTGAGGAGCGGCTCGCGGAAGTCTCGGGTGTAAGCCGGACCAAGATTCGCGAAGTGCTCAACAAGCTTGCCCATGAGGGGCTGGTCGAACTGGTGCCGAATCGCGGAGCCTTCATCGCCAGCCCGAGCGTCCGACAGGCGCGAGATGTATTTGTCACGCGGCGCATGATCGAGCCGGAAATGGCCAGACTGCTGAGCCGCACCGCGACGTCGGCGCACGTGCGTGCGTTACGCAAGCATGTGCGGCAGGAAAGCGAAGCGCGCAAGCAGAATGACCGGCCCGCCATCATCCGGCTGTCAGGTGAGTTTCATGTGCTGATCGCGGAGATCATCGGCAACGAAATCCTCTTGCGTATGATGCGAGAACTCGCGCCGTTGACGTGCCTCGTCATCACGCTGTACGACAAGCCCAACGCCCCTGCGTGCCCGCATCACGAGCACGGCGATCTAATCGATGCAATCGAAGCGCATGACGAAGCAAAGGCTGCGGCGTGCATGCTGGAACACCTGCAGCATATCGAAGCGACACTGAACTTCGAGGAGGTGAAAGACGCGTCGCCAGATATTGAAGCGATCTTTTCCTGAGTTGGCCCAGCTTCACTCCGTCACGCCCGCCGGTTGCGTCGCGGTAAGGAGGAGCCGACGAGTTAGGACGAAGTCCGTAGGAGTGCTTACATCAAAAGGTCATAGAACTGCTCTGCGCGTGGGCGTTGCGGACCATGGCCAGTCTCCATCTGTCCTTATATGAACGCCTCCCGTTTGCGACGGTTTTTCGTGTGTTACGACTGCGACAGGATGGGCTGCAGCTTTATATCCGGGCTTATTGCGGCCTGATACGCTGCGGCCCACTAGGAAATCCGCTGACCCGCGCCATGGCTTCACGTGCTATCTGGTCTCCTACCGACACCAATGCCGGATAGCGGCGATAACGAAACAGACTCTATCAAGCATCGATCACTAGATCGCAGCAGCGACCGCCGGAGTGTGCGCAAAAGTTGGGGAGGCTTCCAAGGAGCGCCGGTTGTGGTTCCTGTCGCGGCGCCGGTTTCGTCTGGGGTAGGCTGATCGGTCTCGTAACGCTGGGAGCAAGCCATGCGGTTGATCATCGAAGCAAGGTTGGTCGATGGTGAGACTGACACGTTCGAGGAGTGCGATGGAGTTCTGGCCGTCGTTGTGCGCCCCGACCGTAGTCTTGCTGAACTGGGTCTGACTCTCGCGGAAGGGCGGTCGCTGCTGGCAAAGGTGCAGACCGAACTGATTTCGAAACAAGTACAGCGATGGCTCTCAGGCCAGACCCATTGTCAGAACTGTGGTGCGGCCTTGAGCCACAAGGACAGTCGCTCGACGGTGCTGTGCACCGTCTACGGCAAAGTGCCCGTGAAGAGTCCGCAGCTATGGTCGTGTGCGTGTCAAGGGGCTGCGCAAACGCCGCAGCGTGTGGTGCATCCCTTGTCCAGAACGCTAACCAGACGAGTCACTCCGGAGCTGGAATACCTCCAGGCGAAGTGGGCGGTTCATTTGCCCTACCGCCAGGCGGCCGTCATGCTCAAGGAAGTGCTGCCGCTGGACAAGGGCACCTCGTCAAGCGGCATCCGGGATCGGATTCTCGACCTTGGAAAACAGCTCGACGCTGAAATAGAGCGTGACATCGCGCGTCTGCCCCAGTCTGTTGCAGACGAACAGATTCCCGAATGCAGCCATGTCGCCATGTCGCCGCCGTGGGCGTCGACTCGGCGTGGCCGCGCAATTGCGACGCCGGGAGAGACCGTGGTCGCCACGTGAACATCGTCGCCGGACGGGCGACGTTCACCGACGGTCCTCCAAAACTGTATGCGTATGTGCACAGGGAAGTGACTTCGGCTGCAGCGCGACTCGATCAGTTCCTCTGGCGGAACGGTGTGGCGATCAATGAGCGCGTGACCGTGATCAGCGACGACGCAGGTGAATTTGCGAAGACCGTCGAGGGCAGTCAGCTGGCTCGCGGCCGGATCCTCGACTGGTTTCACATCGCGATGAAGTTCCAGGCGGCGCAGCGGTCCGTGTTCGGCAGCAAGATGATCGACTCGATGGAACGGGAATTGGTGGAGACCGAAATCACCCACGCGAAACAAGGCTTTGGAGCGGATCAAGGCACTGGACAGTCGACTGCTGGCCAAGGAGGGATACGAATTCAAAACCCTGTGGTGGAATCTGAATACTGCCTCCAGTCACCTGGGGAACAACGCGCGCACGTTGGTCAACTGGTCAACTACAGCGCACGGCATCGCAAGGGCCTGCCGATCAGCAGCAGCATCGCCGAGTCCGCGGTGAACCAGGTTGTTAGCTACCGTATGGCCAAGAAGCGACAGATGCGCTGGACTGATGAGGGGCGCACTGCATGGCGCAGGTCAGGGTTGCGGTTTTGAACGGGGAGTTCTCGCCGCGTCGCATCACGGCGTTCAAGATTGCCGGCACGTGTTATGGCAAAGGCATTGGGCCAGCGTCGGCGGGCAGGCAGGCAGCCGCCGACCGACAGAACAGACCGTACAACCATGCCGTAAGCCATGGATTCCTCACGAAATCTGCCTCCCCAACTTCTGCACGCTCTCGTGTAAATGACTATGACCTCCCGGTCGAAGTGGCGGCCATTAAACAACCAGTCGATGTCTTTTCAGATGACTCTTTGCGGGTCCACGCTCGTCAAAATCCGAGCGTAATGCCGGCGCATCCGATTTGCACCGAAACCCTCACACGCTCTCAACGAGACTACAGCGGCAGTTCGGTCTTGCGGCGGCGCGGCTTGGCCGGATCGGGCCGTGCGCACGGCACGAATTCGCCGCGTCCGGCATCGCCGCACGGCTTTTCGCCGTCCCACACCACGTCGCCGCGCGACATCGTCAACGCGGGCCACGCGCTCAGATGCATGCCTTCGTACGGCGTGTAATCGACGTTGTGATGCAGCTTCGCGTTTTCCACATGGAACGTGCGGCTCTCGTCCCAGATGACGAGGTCGGCGTCCGCGCCAATCGCGATGCTGCCCTTGCGCGGATAAAGACCGTAGAGCTTCGCCGCGTTTGTCGAGGTCAGCGCAACGAAGCTTTGTGGTGTGATGCGGCCGGTGCGCACGCCTTCGGACCACAGCAAAGCCATGCGCGTCTCCACGCCGGGAATGCCGTTGGCGATCTGGTCGAACGAGACAGCTTCGCCATGCGCTTTCTTGCCGTCCGGACCGTCGTAGCGGAACGGCGCGTGATCGGACGAGAACACTTCGAACGCGCCGTTTTCAAGTCCGTCCCAGATCACCTGCTGGTTGGCCTTGTCGCGCGGCGGCGGGCTGCAGATGCACTTCGCGCCTTCGAAGCTGTCGTCACAGCCGAGCGAATCTGCGGTCAGAAAGAGATACTGCGGGCAGGTTTCGCCGTACACCTTGAGACCGTGGCTTTGCGCCCAGCGGATCTGCTCGACCGCTTCGCGGCCCGACACGTGCACGATCAGGATCGGCACGTCCACCAGTTCGGCGAACGCGATCGCCCGATGCGTCGCCTCGCGCTCCACCAGCATGGGCCGTGACGTCGCGTGATAGCGGGGCGCGGTATGACCGGCGGCGAGCAGCCGCTCGGTCAGCCACGCGATGCAGTCTGCGTTCTCCGCATGGATCATCACCATCGCGCCCTCGCTGCGCGCGACCGAGAGCGTGTCGAGCATTTCGCGATCACTCAGCTTGAGCGCGTCGTAGGTCATGTAGACCTTGAACGACGTGTAGCCTTCGGCGATCAACGCCGGCAACTCGTCGCGCAGAATCTCCGGCGTCGGGTCGGTGACGATCAGGTGGAACGCGTAGTCGATCACGGGCTTCCTGTGCGCGCGGCGATGGTAGTCGTCGATTGCTTCGCGCAGCGTGTGGCCTTTCTGCTGGCACGCGAACGGAATCACGGTCGTGGTGCCGCCGCAGGCTGCGGACGTGGTGCCGGAGAGGAAGTCGTCGGCCATGATCGAGCCGTCGCCGGTGGGCTGATCGAAGTGAACGTGGCCGTCGACGCCGCCGGGCGTCACGTGCCGTCCAGCCGCGTCGATTTCGCGCGCGCCGGCTTCGAGATGCAGGCCGAGCGCGACGATGCGGCCATCGAGAATGCCGATGTCGCTGGTGAAGATGTCCGCGGCCGTGACCACGCGGGCGTTGCGAATGACGGTATCGAAGGGTTGCATGTCAAATTTCCTGAACGAGCCGGCCCCAGCCGGCGATGCGGCGTGTATCGACACCGCAGCGGCGCAGCATGTCCCATACGACGGTGGTGACGGTGTCGAACACCGGCACGCCGTGTTGCGCTTCCCAGTGCGCAACACGATGCGCGGCATAAAGATTGGTGCAGAAGGTCGTAACCGCTTGCGCGCCGGCGGCCACCACGTCGGCCACTTGACGGTCGAGCGTCGCTTCGTCGACCAGCGCAAAGGCGAAGTTTTCCTGAAGATCCAGATGGCTTTCGCGGCTCGCATCGATGCCGAGCGCGGCGTAGTTTGCGACAATCTTCTGCTGCACGTCCGCGAGATACGGCGAGACGAGGCCGAGCCGGCGAATGCCGAACGCCTCCAGCGCGCGATTGAGCGCGAGTACGGACGTGCTGGCGGGAATTCCCGTCGTCTCCGTGATCGCGGCGCACAATGCTTCGTCCTGATCGAAGCCGAGCCAGCCGGCGGACGTGCCGCTCCAGCCAATCATGTCGACATGCGCATCGGCGAGCAGGCGCGCGGCGTCGAGAATGCGTTCGCGCTGGAACTGACCGAGCGCGTCGGGACTGAGCGCGATCTGCGTGACGGAAAAACGCGCGAAATGTACGCTGACTTCAGGCAGCCCGGCTATCAGCGCCTGCGTCAGCGGTTCGAGAGAAGTATTGGATGAGGGCGTCAGAATGCCCAGACGGATGCGTCGGCTCATGAACGGATAGTGGAAAGGGAGGGATAAGGGCGAAGCGGATTCGGGCAGCGCCGCCAGACGGCATCGACGGCGCGTTGAGCGTCGGCGCGAATCTGGTGTTCGTCGACACATAGCGCGCGGCCTTGCTCGATCACGAGCCGGCCGTCGACGATCACACATTCCACGTCCGAGCCGGTGGCGTTGTGCACGAGATTGCCGAGCGGATCGATGCGCGGCGTGAGATGCAGTTGGCGAAAATCGATGATTGCCAGATCGGCGAGCCGGCCGACCTCGAGTGTACCGAGGCGCGCGTCCCAGCCGAGCGCGGCGGCGCCATGGCGCGTGGCCATCGCGAAGACGTCGGACGGTTGCCAGTCGTTGCCCACCGCGCCGGCTTGCAGACGGCCCATCGCGAGCGCCCAGCGCATCACTTCGATCATGTCGCCGTGCATGGTGTCGGTGGCGAGGCACAGCGGCGCGCCGGCGTCGAGCAGGCGGCGCGTCGGTGCGATACGCCCGGATATCGCGTTGCCGAGCGGAATGTGCACCACGTGCGCGCCGCTTCGGCCCAGACGCGCGATGTCGGCGTCGTCGACGTGAATGCAGTGACCTGCGAGCAGCCGGCCGTCGAGCAGCCCGATTTCGTCGAGCAATTCTACCGGCGAGCGCCCATGCTGCTGACGAACCCAGTCGACTTCATCCGTGCTTTGCGCGAGGTGCGTGCTGATCGGCAGATCGTGACGGCGGGCTAGCGTGGCGATGTCTTCGAGCAGCGCGACTGAACAGGTGTCCGGCGCATGCGCGGTGAGGTGCGCCTGGATGCGGCCGTTCGCCTGACCGGCCCAACGCGCGACGAACGCGGCGGCACGTTCCAGCTGGCGCTCGCCGCGGGCGCGGTCAAAGCGCCGTTCGCCAGCCAGCACCGACGCGAAATCCACGTCCGCGAGCCGCTGGCTGGCGAACACCCGCACGCCTGTCTGCGCGATACCTTCGACGGTCGCCTCGGCATGCACGAAACTGTCCGCAAGCGTCGTGCAGCCGGCGCGCAACGCTTCGAGCGCGCCGAGCCGCGACAGCGCGAGGGCTTCTTCGGCGTCAAGCCACGACGCTTGGGGCAACCCCGGCGTATAGGACGGCGCGAAGCCGCAATCCGGCGCCACGCCACGCACAAAGTTCAGGCCCGCGTGATAGTGCGCGTTGGCGAATCCCGGCGTCACAACGCGTCCCGGCAGCGACAGCGTGCGCGTCGCCGCGGGCCGCGCGTCGCCGATATAGGCGATGTGCGCGCCGCGAATGCCGAGTTGCGCCGCGCGGGCCGAGCCGTCGGCGAAAATCAGCGTCGCATCCGCGATCAGCAGATCGAGCGGGCCGTTCGAGACTGGCGCGTCGTGCATGCTCATGCCGCCATCCAGCCGCCGTCCACCATCAGCGTGGTGCCGGTCGTGAAAGTCGAGAGGTCGCTGCACAGAAACAGCACCGCGCGCGCAATGTCGTCCGGGTGTCCGAGACGCGGCCAGGGCGTGCGCCGGTTGGCGCGTTCGAGCACGGCGGGGTCGACCGCACGGCCGCCGGCGCCGGTCTGGATCTTGCCCGGCGCGACCGCGTTGCAGACGACGCCGTGCGGCGCGTATTCGGTGGCGATCTGGCGCGCCATATAGTCGATCGCGGCCTTGGTCGTGCCGTAGCCGAGGTCGCCTGGCGCAGCGATCATGCCGTGCTGGGACGACAGATTGACGATCCGCCCGCGCACGTCGCCTTCAGGCGCTTGCTGAATCATCTGCCGGACGGCGGCGCGGCAGCAGCGGAATACCCCTGTCAGATTGACGTCGAGAAGACGTTGCCAGTGTGCATCTTCGAATTCCAGCAGCGACCGTGCATGACGAACACAGGCATTGTTGACCAGCACGTCGAGCCGCCCGAAGCGCTCGACCGCGTGCGCCACCAGCGCATCGACCTGTGCCGTGTCGGCGACGTCGGTCGCGGCGAAATGTGCGTGGCCGCCATCGCGCGCAAAATGTGCGTGGCCGCCATCGCGCGCAATCAGTGCTGCGGTCGGCATGCCGCCTTCGATCACGTCCGTCGTGACGTCGGCGATCACGACCGTCGCGCCGTTGGCGGCGAGCTGGCGCGCAATCGCCCGGCCGATGCCCGACGCGGCGCCAGTGACGATGCATACCTTGTCGGCCATGTTCAGGCTTGCGGCCGAATAGGGTGAGGGTAGGGTCATGACGTTACTCGTACGATCGCGGGGCAGGCGTTCACGCGCCCAGCGCGGTTATCCAGTGATGGAAGTCGGCTTCCGCTTCGGCCAGATCGAACAGTGGCGCAAAGCCGGTATCGGCGACCAGCCGCGTGTTGTCCATCGACGCGCGGTCGTAATCGGCGAAGTAATCAATATTCGGCGCCTCGTCATGCTGCGCAATGCGCCACGTGAACGCGGGATAACGCCGCGCGAGCCGTTCGCACAGGTCGGCGACGCTCCACTCGAAACCCGCGGCGAGGTTGTAGACGGAGCGAGACAGGTGCGGCGCTTCGAGCAAGGCAAGCAGTGCCGAGACCGCATCGCGCACGTAGAGCCAGTCGCGGCGGCCGGCGCGTGGCAGCACGGCGGTTTCGCCCCGGCGCGCTTTCGAGAGCACCTGCAGCGGCGCACTCAAGGTGTCGCGCACGCCCGAGTCGGCTTCCCATGGGCCGAAGCACGTGCCGAGCCGTCCGATCACGAGCGGCACGCCGTGCAACGCGGAAAGACGTAATGCAGCTTCTTCGGCGGCGCGTTTGGAGATGCCGTAGAGGCCTTCAGGCAGTAGCGGCGTGATGTCTTCGACGAGCTGGTGCGGCGCGCGACCGCTCAGTCCGTACGCCGAGCCGGAACTGCCATGCAGAATGCGTTCGACACCCGCATCGGCGGCCGCGGCAATGGCGGCGAGCACACCGCCGACGTTAACCTCGAAGATGGTCTGCGGCATTTGCCGTTCGCGCTGCGCATCCGCGGTGATCGCGGCCAGCGTGACGAGCCGCGACGGCCGATGCGTGCGCATTGCCTCTCGCAACGCGTTGCCATCGCGCACGTCGCCGGTCAGCGCAACGAAACGGCCCGGCAGCGCGGCAAATGCCTGCAACGCTTGCGCGCGCGGCGCGCTACGGTCGAAGCCGATGACCGTCTCGCCGGCGGCGAGCAGGCGCTCGACAAGCGCGAGACCGACGAAACCGCTGCTGCCCGTGATGAACGTGGTCATCTCAGGCAAGCTCCGTCACCGCTTCCGGGCGCAGCAGCGAGAGGATATGGCGCTTGTAGTCGTTGAATTCGGTGCTGGTCGGATCGCGCGGCCGGTCGAGTTCGATCGGCAACAGTTCGCGAATGCGGCCCGGACGCGCCGACATCACCGCGACATGCGTGCCGAGCGCAAGCGATTCGTCGATACCGTGCGTGACGAACACGATCGTGCTGCGACTCTCGCGCCAGATGCGGATCAGCTCGGCATGCATGTCCATCTTGGTCTGCTCGTCGAGCGCGCCGAACGGCTCGTCCATCAGAATCACTTCCGGGTTCATCAGCAGCGCGCGCGCAATGCCCACGCGCTGGTTCATACCGCCGGAGAGCTCGCTCGGGAAATGATTTTCGAAACCCTTGAGACCGACCATCTCGATGAAGCGCTGCGCCCGCTCGCGGCGTTCCGGTTTGGCGACGTTGCGCATCTTCAGATGAAACGCGACGTTCTCCCACACCGGCAGCCACGGCATCAGGTTGGCCTGCTGGAACACCACGCCGCGGTCCGCGCCCGGCGCGCTGACGATCGAGCCACCGACGCTCACCGTGCCCGACGAAGGATTGTCGAAGCCAGCGATCATGTTCAGCAGCGTGGACTTGCCGCAGCCGCTCGGGCCAAGCAGACAAAGAAAGTCGTTGCGCTCGACCTTGAGGCTCACGTTCTCGAGCGCGGTGACCACCTGTTTGCGCTTGGTGTCTTCGAACGTGCGCGAGACGCTATCGATTGTGATGAGGGCCATGCTGTCAACCTTCCCTTGCTTGCAGAGTGGAACCGCGTTGCCAGCGCAGAATGCGCCCGGCGATGCGCTTGATCATGTAGTCGCTCAGGAAGCCGAGCAGACCGATGCTCACCATCGACGCGATCACGATGTCGTAGCGCAGGAAGTAATATGAATCCCACAGTACGTAGCCCACGCCGCTCTTCACCGCGACCATCTCGGCTGTCACCGTCAGCATCCATGCGGAACCAATCGCAATGCGCAGCCCCGAGAAGATGCTCGGCAATGCAGCAGGAAATACGATGTGACGCAGCAACATCGACGACGTGCCGCCCGTCATCGCGCCGGCGCGCAGCAGGTTGCGGTCGCAGGTCTTCACGCCGTGAATCGTGCTAAGCAGCACCGGGAAGAACGACCCCATGAAGACGAGAAAGATCGCCGGCTTGTTGGCGATGCCGAACCAGATGATCGCGAGCGGAATCCACGAGACGGGCGGTACGGGGCGCAACGTCTGCAGTGTCGGCTCGACCAGCGATTCGATCGAGCGCGACCAGCCGATCGCCATGCCAACGGCGACGCCCAGCACCGTGGCGATCCCAAAGCCCGCGAACACGCGCGCGGAACTGGCCGCGATATCGAAGAGCCAGTGGCCGGAGTAGGTCTGTGTGTTGCCGTCGGTGCTGAAAATCCAGTCGGCCCAGGCGAGCACGACCTGCGACGGCGCCGGCAGCAGCGCGGCCGGCAGGATGCCCGAGCGGGAGAACGCCTCCCAGCCGGCCAGCAGCAGCACCGGCACGATGCCGCGCTCGATCCGCTTGTAGAAACGCGAGGAAAACAGGGTTGACATGGCGCGGTCCGGATCAGTAACCGAGTTCGGTCTTGGGTTTGCCGGTTACCTTCTCGAGGAAGCTGTAGTCGAGGTTCTTCTGCACGGCATCGCTGACATCCGAATTCACGTACTTCAGGTCGTGCATCATTTTTGCGATCGATACAGCGGAGGCGCGATACATCTTGTAGTCCGGATAGAGATTGTCGACCGCGCCGGCGGCGATGTTCTTGTCGAGGCCCGTCACTTTCTGGATCGTATCGACGAACAGCGGCTTGTTGGCGGCCATCATGTCGTCCACCTTGACGATCGAGCGCACGGTTTCCAGCACGCCTTGCGGATTGCTCTCGATGACATCCGGGCGCGTGACGATCAGGTTGGTCAGCTTGCCCGCCGCCTGGTCATACGGAAACGCGAAGAACTTGGCCGCCTTGACCTCGCGGATCTGGGTGGCGAACGGCTCGACCGAAGTGATCAGCTCGACTTCGCCACGGCGCAACGCCTGGACGTGGTCCGACGGGTTCGGAATGTTGACGAACTGCACATCCTTGTTGATGTCGATGCCGTGCGTGAGGAACGCGCCGCGCATGTGAATGTCCTGCGCGTTGCCGCGCGAGGCCGCCACGCGGAACGGCTTGCCGTCCTTCTTGTATTGCATGATGAGTTTCTTCAGGCCGTCCCAGTCGCCCGGCTGCACCGGCAAGTTGTTGGCGATCAGCACCTGCGAACCGCCATTGATCTGGCCGGAGATGGCGACCATCTTGAAGCCCTTGTCGAGCGCCGTGACATAGTGCAGATAGGTGACCTGCGCGACGTCGATGCTCTTCGAGAGCAACGCGGTCAGCACGTCGTTGGCCGTGTTGAACGAGGTCGTCGTGAGTTTGACGCCGGTGGCGTACTGCGGTGTCAGCGACAATGGCGTGCAGTGCGCGCACTTGGCGTAGCCCAGATTGATCGGATCGGCATCCTTGGCGTGGCCGAACGTCGGCGTGAGCGCGGCGGCGACCACGAGGGGCGCGAGCAGCACGCGGGCGGCGCGCTTCAGGGCGGCGAGAGACGGGCGGATAAATCGCATCAGAGAAGCTCCCTTGTTGTCACAAAATGAACTACGTTTGTGACAAACAAAGCAACAGACGTGCCAATAGACTGTCAGGACGTCTCCCGCGGCTTTGAGCGGTATTCTTGTGCATGGCTCGAGTCCGTATGTGTCCGCGCTATGAGTACTGCGAGGCAATTGGCGCAATCCGTACCGTCCGTCGGCCGGCGGGGCCGGTGTTTTGCTACGCCCCACACCCGGCACCGTTCGGGTGCCTTTTGGGATATGCAAGCGGTGCCGATGTGCGCCGATGGTGCAAGTTCGCGCAATTCCATTTATTTTTGTCACAATATAGAATTGTGCTGTCACAAAATCACTTTGGTCAGTTGAGGAAACCTGGCGTGCTAATTCACAAAGAATCCCTCCGCCCGCGTAAGGCGCGGCCGGCCGCCCGGATCCTGGACGCGGAAGACAACTCCGATACGATCTATGAGCGCATCCTGACCGCCGTGATGGAGCACCGGCTGATTCCGGGCACCAAACTCGTCGAGGAAAAGCTCGCCGCCGTGTTCAAGGTGAACCGCACGCGAATCCGCAAGGTGCTGGCGCGGCTCACGCACGAAGGCATCGTCACCACCATCCCGAATCGCGGGGCGTTCATCGCTAGTCCGTCGGTGCAGGACGCGCGTCATATCTTCCAGGCCCGGCGCATTCTGGAGCCGGCGCTAGTCCGCAGCCTGGTCGAACGTGGCAGCGCTGAAGATTTCCGGCGACTCCATGCGCACGTCGCCAAGGAGCGCGCCGCGCGCGAGAAGGGTGACAAGCACGCGGTGATTCGCCTCTCCGGTGAATTTCATCTACTGATCGCCGAGATGGTGGCAAGCCCGCCGCTCACCAAACTGATGCGCGAACTCGCTTCGCTGACCTGCCTCATCATCTTGCTGTTCGATTCACCGAACGTGCCGGCCTGCCCGAACCATGAACACACGGAAATCGTCGGACTGATGGAAAAGGGCGAACTGGAGGCGGCGATCGCGGCAGCGGTCGGACATCTCGATCACATCGAGGCGACGCTTGATCTGTCGTTGCCTGAAGACACCGAGGTCGATCTGAATGCCATCTTCGGATGAGCGCGCATCGCCTTCGCTTTTAAACATAGCAATTGCGCGATTGCGCCTGACCGGAACCGTGATGAAACTACTGATCGTCAACCCGAACATCTCGTCGAGCGTCACCGATCTAATTGAAGCCGAAGCGCGCCGTGTCGCTTTAGCCGATACACAGATCGAGATGGCGACGGCGGCGAGCGGCGTCGCCTACATTGAAACCCGTTTCGAGGCGCTGCTGGGCGCGCACGCGGTGGCGAACATCGCGGGCGAACGCAAGGGCGAATACGACGCGCTGCTGGTCGCGGCGTTCGGCGACCCCGGCCTGCTTGAGTTGCGCGAAGTGCTGGACGTGCCGGTTGTCGGCATGACCGAAGCGGCGCTGATGACCGCCGCCCAACTCGGTCAGCGGATCGGCATCATTGCGATTTCGCGGCGCATCACGGCCTGGTATCGCGAATGCGTGGACCGTTACGGCATGCTCGGCCGGCTGGCGGGCATCCGTCATCTCGACCAGCCGCTTCGCGATCCCGGTACCATTCAGGAAGATCATGGCGCGCACCTGATCGAACTGAGCCATCGTGCGGTGGAGGAAGATGGCGCTGACGTGCTGATTCTAGCCGGCGCGCCGCTAGCGGGATTGGCGCGCAGCGTGGCGGACCGGCTGCCGGTGCCGGTGGTCGATGGTGTATCGAGCGGAGTGTGCCAGGCGCAGGCGTTGACCCGGCTCGCCACGGCTCGCGCGCAGACCGGCAGTTTCGCGAAGCTGCCGGCAAAGCCCAATGCCGAGCTCTCGGGTGGCCTGGCCGCATTGCTATTACGTGAATGAGAGACGCTGGGGCGCGAATTCCAGTTGAATTCATGCGATAGCCTCTGCCGCAATGCTCGCGCTGGAAGGAGAGCGCGCCAAAGCCGGGGCTGGAGTCTAGCTTGTGGATACGGCCGAAGGCAGAAGCTGCAGCGGTTCGATTTGCGATTATTCCGAAGCCACTTCCGTACTCCGGTTGCGAATCAGTCTGCGTGGATGCTTTTGATGTTGCCTACGATTTCATCGAAGACGCGACCGTTGCGCTCGCGCGGATTGATGACCTCGATCTGGTAGACGGCAATCATTCCTGAACCAAGGCAAGGACAACGACCACCATGAAGAATGGAAGAGCGAGTACTGGGCGCAATCTAATTTGACATAATGTTCACCGCGGGAAAGGCGTTCAAGGATGCAGTGAACGGAGCCTGAGACCGCGTGCAAGCCGTCTTGCCAACGGTCTCCTGGTCGAATCGCCGCGGCCAGTCGGGCGGTTGTCACGTCGGAGTTCCCGTTTGCCGGTGCGCGAATGTTGGTTCGCCTGCTCAAGCGTGAAGCTATCAGGGTCGGACGCAAACACGTCGGCACTCTGATGAAGCGCATGGGCATTGAGGCGCTGTACTGCAAGCCGAACACAAGCCGCCGTCATGCGAAGCACAAGATCTGGCCTTATCTGTTGCGGGGCATGACGATCAATCGGGCAAACCAGGTCTGGGCACTGGATACGAGCTATATCCCGATGGCGCGCGGCTTCGTATATCTGACCGCCGTGGTGGACTGGGTCAGTCGAAAGGTACTGGCCCACCGCGTGGCGATTACGATGGAGGCGATGCACGCTGTCGAGGCGTTGGAAGAAGCGTTCGCGAAATACGGGCAACCTGAGATCGTCAACACCGACCAGGGCAGCCAGTTCACCGCGACAGCGTTCACCGACGCCGTGCTCGGCAGGGGCATCCGCCTGTCCATGGATGGCAAAGGCGCCTGGCGCGACAACGTATTCGTCCAACGCGTGTGGCGCAGCGTGAAATATGAAGAGGTGTATCTGAAAGCCTATGAATCAGTCAGCCATGCACGCTGCTCCATCGGCGATTACCTGAACCTTTACAACCAGAAACGGCCCCATTCACGTCTGTCCGATCAGACGCCGGATGAGGCATACTTCGCGACGCTGCCGGCGATCAAATCGGCAGCTTGATGACCCCGGCGCTTCCACTTATAAACTCGATCTGACTGTCCGAACCAACGGCGCCACCTCTTTGTAAATGGCAGCCAGCTCTCGACGGGAAAGGTTCTCGACCACGCCCCGGTGCAACACCTCAAGCTTGAACTCAAGGGTGTAAGCACAACGCTGCCGGATAAGCCCGGCGTTACCATGGTGACGATATGCCGCGACCCATCGCCTCACCATGCTTTCCGCAACACCGAATTTCCTGGCAAGGAGCTTATAGCCCCCTTTGCCAGCGAGGTACTCGCGAACCACTTTCCCCTTAAACCTTACATCGAATTTCCTCACGGAACCTCCAAGGTCGTGTCCAACTCTTGGGGGTCAGTTCAATCCCGGGGGCGGTTCACAACCTCTGGCAGTGACCGGGCACAGCTCAGTCCGATAGCTAAAGCTGCGCACGATGCTATGGGTAGGACCAGACTGCGGGGCGTCGCCGATCGTGGCTACTACAGTGGGCCTCAGATCAAGGAGTGTGCGGATGCGGGGATTGCGGTCATGCTGCCGAAGCCCGCAACATCAGGCGCAAGATACCAGGGCCGATTCGATAAGGCAGTCTTCATCTGTATTGCACGGGACGACGAATACCAATGTCCAGCTGGAGAACGGACAATTTACCGATACACCAGCGAGGAACACGGGATGCAGCTACATCGATACTGGAGCATCGCCTGTTAGCAACGCCAAATAAGGTAACAGTGCACTCCCAGCGGCCAACGACGGATAAGTCGATGGGAGCATGAGTCGGTACTGGAGGCAGTTCAACGTCGGCTGGACAAGACGCCTGATGCGATGACCGTGCGCAGGCGGTTCTCTTCGATCACGCGCTACATCCGCTGCATTCTCTTGGTTAGTTAGCAACGCTACGCTTCAGCCGACAAACATGACAAAAATGTAATCTGGCGGTCAGCGCGTGAATAAAGTGTGGTGGTGCACAATCGCTACGCGACATTTGAATTGTCGATCCACTCGCGGACTCGGAGGACCCATTTCGCTCGCCTTTAGCCAACCTTCGCTGCGCTCGCCCGATTCACTCGTTTTATCCAGCTGACCATGCGTATTCTTCTTGCCGAATCGGTCGAGCGGGATGCGAGGCGACTGTCGTCGATTCTGCGCGCCCAAGGCTATGCCGTCGACCGCGTCAAGTACGATCGCGAGGCGCAACTCGCACTCACCACCGCGCGATATGCGCTGATCGTCATGAACATGATGTTGCCTCGCGGGTCGAGTCTCGATCTTCTTGTCTGGCTGCGTCGCATCAATCGTGTGGTGCCGGTCTTCACCTTCAAGGAAAGTGACAGCTCCGTCGATTGTGTACGCGCCCTCGAGGCCGGCGCCGACGATCATCTGAACAAGCCCTTCGACTCGCGCGAACTGGTCGCTCGATGTCGCGCGTTGGTACGTCGTTCTCAGGGGCGCAGTACGGATCAGATCCGGCACCGCGAACTGCTTATCGACACGGCGTCCCGAGCCGTGACATGCGCAGGTGTACCGGTCACGATATCGGGACGCGAGTGGGCAATCCTGCTTCAGCTTATTGCCTATCGCGGCATACCTCAGTCGTCGTCGACGCTCGAAGATTGCATCTATGGATGGAAAGAGGAAGTAGAGAGCAATGCGATTCAGGTTCACATCTCGAACCTTCGCAGGAAGCTCGGCGCGGATACGATCGAAACGGTGCGGAGGGTCGGATATGTCATCAGAGACGAGTAGGGGAGAAGTGACGTCCAATCTGTAGTCGAATGTGATCCCGCAGCTTCACGAGACACACAACCGCGGTCACCAAACAATGTTTCAACTCTCCGGATTCTTTTTTGCGAGCAAGCTCATGAAGATTCGCTTCCGCCTGCTGGTCGCCGCCGGCCTTTGCATGGCATCGACTGCATTCGCAGCACAACCCGCCACAGCTCCACTCGCGCTCGTTTCCGTCACTCCGTTGCCGAAAGTGACCGGCGGCGACTTCGATCATTTCGCAGTCGATCTGTCCCGCTCGCGTCTTTACGTGTCGGCCGAGACATATGGGTCCATCGAAGCGTTCAGCCTGCCCGATGGTGCGCACATCGCGAGTATCAGGACGGTTGCGAAAGCGCCGCACAAGATTCTGCTGGCAAATGGAGGCAAGGAACTGCTGATAGCCGACGCGGGCGGTGCGGCCCTCCAGGTAGTCGACACGACGCGCTTCAAGGTCAGGAAAACCATCGCGCTCGCCCCCCAACCCGACTCCGGTACTGCGGACCGTAAAAACGGCATCTTCTATATCGGCAACGGCGGTGCGCAGTCACATCAGGATCATTCCTACATCAGTCTGATTTCGCTTACCAAGTATTCCGTGATGGGCCGGATCGACGTGCCCGCCGGTCAACTGAAAGCCATGGTCATCGATCCGGCGACGCACCGCCTGTTCGTAAACATGCGCGACAAAAACGAAGTCGGCGTGATCGATTTGCGTACGCACAAACTGACGGCCACCTGGCATGTTCCGGGCCCGAGCCGAAATTCGGCCATGGCCTTCGACCCGAAGAGCGGGCGCCTGTTTATCGGTTCGCGCGACCCCGGCAAGCTGTTCGTGATAAATGCGAGCGACGGCTCGATCATTCAGTCGCTCGACATCGTCAACACGTCGGATGACATGACTGTCGACTCGGCCCATCATCACCTGTACATCACCGGTTCGACCGGTCTGGATGTCGTCGACCCTGTTGGGCCGGAGCAATACGCGGTCAAACAGCATCTGGACACGCTCGGCGGGAAGACCTCGGCCTACATTCCATCGCTCCAACGGCTCTATGTCGTTCATACGAAGGGCCCCGACGCGGCGATGGCGGGACTGCAGGTGTTCAGTGTGCGCTGAAGCGCGAAGCCGCTCTGTCAGAGCTGGGCCCGGCATCGAACCCGGTGAACGCGCGGCGGTATTGAGGCCATTCTATCGCAGTGTCGGGAACGCAGCGCAGGCAACGGTGAGACGCGGCCTCGGCCTGTGTCTCGTCGCCGCGATCGCGCGCTTTCATGGCGTCGAGATCGCGATAGGCGATAATGGGCCGGGTAGCAATTGCTCGTCTAAATTAAGCGTAGGTAACGGTCGCATGCTCTAATCATCGTGAAAGCTACGAACCGGTTCGACACCCATGTGAGAACTTCGATACCGACTTCACCTCGCAAAAAGCCAAAAAAAGTATCTGACGACGAAGCCCAAAAAAATAGGTGAGCCGGATTCCATTCTGACTTAAAAATTAAGACTACCTTAAATAAATCTAATCCCGGAAAATAACAATCCTGTAATCTGCCAGACGGCTTTGGGTAACGACGTGGCGGCTATGCTGAGAACTAACCTCCAGCGGTCAGGCGCGCACGTAGCGATGCGGTTCCTGCCCTCGCGTGGAGCTCGACGTTCAGCATATGGAGTGCCCACCTATGGTTTCTCACCCCTCCACACCGCCGTATTGCGCCCAAAGCCCGTCATCCGGTGTGCGCCGGAGAACACGATGAACCAGTTGGCGTCGATACGCATCTTCGCCAAAGTCGCGGAGTACCTGAATTTTGCTGAAGCCGCCAAGCAATTGGGCATTTCCAATTCGGTGGTCACGCGCAGTGTCGCGACGCTCGAGGAACACCTGGGCGTTCGGCTGGTCAACCGGACTACTCGGCGTGTATCGTTGACGGGGACGGGCCAATTGTATTGGAAGCGCTGCATCGAGTTACTCAGGCAGCTCGATGACATGGACGAATGTATTGCCTCCGCAATGGGACAGCCGGCTGGTTCGTTGCGGATCGCGGCGTCGTCGCTGTACGCCACCACGGATCTGCCGGATGTGCTGGCCGCTTATCGCGCCCAGGAACCCCGCATGAGTTTCGACCTGACCGTGTTCGACAATATGAGCGACGTAGCGGCCAGCGAGTTCGACGTCTGTTTCAGTACGGAACGTCGTCTGCGTGATTCATCGCTGGTGTGCCGGCCGCTCGCGCAAACACACGACGTGATCGTTGCCAGTCCGGACTATCTGGCGCGTTGCCCTGCGCCGTGCACGCCGGGCGAACTGGTCTCGCACGACGTGCTCGTCGCGTCGGATGCGCCCAGCCGTTACTGGGAGTTTCGCGACACCCACGGCACACAGCGCGTCATCGTGCAGCCGATCATGAACATACAAAGTCCTCAGGTCGTCAAGCGGGCGGTGCAGGCGGGACTCGGCATCGCGCGCTTATCACGTTCGTTCGTGCGGAACGAACTGGCCAACGGCAGTTTGCGTGCGCTGCTCGACGACGCGACGCTCTGCGGCGACGAACGTACCGTGTGGCTACTGTATTCCGGCCAACCATACATGGCGATTGCTTTGCGCAGCTTCGTCGATTTCGTTGTAGAGCGCTATCGTCAGAAACCGCGGGAAAACAAGGGACAAAAGGAAGCATGCGTCGGCCCCGAACAACACCGACCGAGCAATACTGAATTGCTGTCGAGCGGGATTTTGTAGGTCCTAAAGTGCC
>NZ_JARESS010000048.1:0-60984 GCF_046027915.1 Paraburkholderia sp. RL17-347-BIC-D | reverse complement strand
TAACAACACAAGGAAAGGCCAACACCCCAAAAAGCACAGCCAAAAAAACCACTACCCAATATCCCGCCCAGCAGTCTCCCGCATAAACGGCAACGGCAACAACGAAACCACCCCACACCCAATCAGATACCAAGCCGGCGCGAGATTACTCCCCGAAATCTGAATCAACCACGTAGCAAAAAACTGCGCAAACCCACCAAAGATAGAAACCCCGAGACAGTAAACAATCGACATCCCGGTAGCACGAATCTCACGAGGAAACATCTCCGGCAGCATGACGATATTAGGCACAGCGGTAAACGCAACGAGCACAGCCAATCCGGCGACTACAGACAACAAAACCGGCACCGTCGGCGAAGCATTGATAATCATGAACGCCGGATACACCGCCACGATCAGCAACACCCGCGAGATCCACAACACGCGCTTACGCCCAACACGATCGGACAACGCCCCGGCAAACGGCGAACAGATCACCGTCACCACCGCGGCGGTCCACGCAGCCCAGAGCGCCGACGACATCGGCAAATGCAAAATCCTGATCGCGTAGGTCGACAGATAAAACAGCACGATGTAGTTCGCCGCCGTGCCACCGATCGTCGTCAACACGCCCGTCGTAATCACGCGCGAATGCTCGCGAAACAGCTTGCGCACCGGCTGCGAGGCAGGCTGCAAACCCGGCTGCGAAACCGCCGCGCCATCTTCCACACCAGGCAGCGTCTCATTCAGATGCCGCCGAATATAAATACCAATCGGCCCCATCGCCATGCCGATCACAAACGGCACGCGCCACCCCCAACTCTCCAGCGCCGCAGTCGAAAGCGCCGCCGCCAAAGCGACACCCAGCAACGATCCGCACACGGTGTTCAGCCCTTGACTCACGAACTGCCAACTACCGTAAAACCCGCGCGTCTTGTTGCTCCCATACTCCAGCAACAGCGACGTCGACGCCCCCACCTCACCACCCAGCGCAAAGCCCTGAATCAACCGCGCGAGAATGATCAGCAGCGGCGCGGCAACACCAATCGCCGCATAAGTCGGCGCGAACGCGATGATCGCGGAGCCGAGCGTCATCAGCCACAGCGTGAGGCTCATCGCGGCTTTGCGGCCCGCGCGATCGGCATACGCGCCGAGCACGATGCCGCCCACCGGACGCATGATGAACCCGACGCCGAAGGTGCCGACCGCCAGCATCAGTTGCGCGAGCTGCCCTTCCACCGGGAAATACAGCTTGCCGATGATCGTCGCAAAGAAGCTATAGATCGTGAAGTCGAAAAACTCGAGGCCGTTGCCCAGCGTGATCGCGGCAATCGCCTTGGCGTGGCTCGTGCGTCCGACAGGCTGCGCGGCCGGCGTGCTCTGCATGCTCAACGCGTCGGTGCCTGCGGGTTGCGGTGTGGCGGAATAGTCCATCTGTGTCTCCGTGATGTTCTTCCTGCTAATGCGCGGCGGCTTTGCCCGCTTATGCAAACGCTGCGGCCTCAGGCCAGAAACGTCTGCGCGAGTCTCACCCAGTAGGCGGCGCCGGTGGCGAGGCAATCGTCGTTGAAGTCGTAGCCCGGGTTGTGAACCATGCAGCCGCCCTCGCCGTCGCCATTGCCGATGATCAGATAGCTGCCGGGGCAACGCTCGAGCAGGAACGCGAAATCTTCGCTGCCAGTGAGCGGTTGCATGTCGGCGATCAGGCCGCCTTCGCCCAGCCAGTCGAGCGCGACTTGCCGCGCCAGCCCGGTCATCTCCGCATCGTTGACGAGAACCGGATAGCGACGCTGATAGTCCACGTGCGCCTGCGCGCCGAACACGGCCGCCTGGCCGCACGCCACTGCCGTGATGCGCTCCTGCAGATAATCGCGAACCTCGGGCTTCAATGCACGCACCGAGAGACGCATTTCGGCCGTCTCGGGAATCACATTCGGTGCTTCGCCCGCGTGAATCGCGCCGATGGTGATGATCGCCATATCGAGCGGCGCGATGTTGCGCGATACGATGGACTGCAACGCCAGCACGATCTGCGCGCACACCACTACCGGATCGACCGCCTTATGCGGCACCGCGCCGTGGCCACCGCGGCCGGTTACCTTGATGATCACCGTATCCGACGAGGCCATGAACGAGCCCGGCAGGAAGCCGAACTTGCCCGTCGGATGGCCGGGCATGTTGTGCATCGCGAACACGGCGTCGCATGGAAACTTGTCGAACAGGCCGTCCTCGAGCATTTTTTTCGCGCCGGCCAAGCCCTCTTCGGCGGGCTGGAAAATCAGATTCAACGTACCGTCGAAGCACTTTTCCTGCGCCAGATGTTTGGCGGCGGCGAGCAGCATGGCCGTGTGGCCGTCGTGGCCGCATGCGTGCATCTTGCCGGGCAGCTTGCTCGCATATGGCAGGCCGGTGGTTTCATGAATCGGCAATGCGTCCATGTCGGCGCGCAGCCCGAGCTTGCGCGTACCGTCGCTGACCTTCAATTGGCCGACAACGCCCGTCTCACCGAGCCCGCGATGCACCGTATAGCCCCACTCCTGCAAGCGTTCGGCGACCAGATCGCCGGTGGCGAACTCTTCGTAAGCCAGCTCGGGATGCGCGTGGATCTGGCGGCGCAGCGCGATCATTTCGTCTTCGAGTTCGGCGATGCCCGCCGGAATGGCCATGGTGTTCACGTCGTGTCTCCGTCATTGAAAGCGTGAACCCAGCATAACGACGCCGATATTCCAGCGGCAGGCGTAAAATCGTTACGGCAGCAACTCATGGTTGCCACCCTCACACCTACTCTGTCAGATGAAACTGCATCAACTCAGCACCTTAGCGGCCATTGCCGATACTGGAAGTATCCGGGCCGCCGCGCGCTCGCTCGGCCTCTCGCCCGCCGCCGTGACCAAGGCGATGCGCGAACTGGAAGCCGATCTGCAAGCGCCGCTGGTGGTGCGCAGCGCGAGCGGCGTCGCGTTTACCGAGTTCGGCCGCGCGCTGGTCGTGCATGCGCGCGTGGTGCTGGGGCAACTGCAACGGGCGCAAGCCGAGATCGAAGCATTACGCGGCGCGGCGGCCGGCAAACTGTCGATCGGCGTCACGCCGTGGGTCGCGTTGACGTTTTTGCCGCCCACGGTGCAGCGCTTCCGGCAGCGCATGCCTGAAGTGCAACTGGAGTTTTTCGAAGGATTGCTCGCGGTCGTGCAGCCGCGTTTGCGCGACGGCAGCCTCGATTTTTCGATCGGACGGCCTCCACCCGCGTCGCCGCAATCGGAGTTTCACAACGTGCCGCTGTTTTCCACGCACTCGGCCGTGGTCGCGCGGCGCGATCATCCGAAGGCCGGCTGCCGCACGCTGCTCGAACTGGAAGACGCGGAATGGATATTGAACTGGGACCCGGCGAGTCGCGAGTCGATCTCGGACAATGTGTTCCGCAAGCGTGGCATGCAGGTGCCGCACACCATTCTGCTTGCGCACTCGCTGGCGGTCGTGCTGGGTCTGCTCGCCCACACGGACATGCTCAGCATCTTTCCGTGGCCGCTCGTGGAAGTGACGCTCGCGAAGGAGCAGCTGTGGGCGCTGCCATTGCGTGAGACGGTCGATGAAACCATCGTCAGCATCACCTCACGCCGCGGCGCGCCGACGAGTCCGGCGGCCGCGTGCTTTCTCGAATGCCTGCGTGAAGTGATCGATGAAGGGGCGCGCTCGCAAGATCCCGAGCAGCGCCGGCTATTTCATTCGATCGAGTTGCTGCTTTAGTGTTTTGTTACCTCACGGCGCTGTGCGAATTCAATCCGCGTAACCGACCACGCCCTTGATCTCCAGAAAGTCCTCCAGACCGAACTCGCCGTACTCGCGCCCGTTGCCCGATTGCTTGAAGCCGCCGAACGGCGCCTCGGGGTTGTAGTCCGCGTAGTTCAGATAGATCGTGCCGGTGCGCAGGCGCTTCGCCACCGCACGCGCGTGCTCGATCGAGCCGGATTGAATGTAGCCCGCGAGACCATAGAGGCTGTCGTTGGCCATCGCGATCGCTTCGTCTTCGGAGTCGTACGCGAGGATCGACAGCACCGGCCCGAAGATTTCCTCGCGCGCAATTGTCATGTCCGGCGTGACCTTGCCGAATACCGTCGGACGCACGAAGTAGCCGCCCTTCAATCCTTCGGGGCGGCCCAGGCCGCCGGCTACCAGCGTGGCGCCCTCTTCCATACCCACGCCGATCAGCTGCTGGATCTTGTCGAACTGCTGTTCGCTGATCACGGGGCCGAGGTCTGTGCCCTTCGCGTCCGCGGGACCGACGTTCAACGCTTCCGCGGCTTCTTTCGCATACGCCAGCGCTTCGGCCTCGCGCGCACGCGGCACGAACATGCGCGTAGGCGCATCGCACGATTGGCCGCTGTTGTCGAAACAGGCACGCGCGCCGCGCGTCACGGCTTCCTTCAGATCGGCGTCTTCGAGAATCAGGTTGGCCGATTTACCGCCCAATTCCTGATGCACGCGCTTGACCGTGTCCGCCGCGGCCTTCGCGACCTGCACGCCCGCGCGCGTCGAACCGGTAAACGACATCATGTCGATATCCGGATGAGACGACATGGCTTCACCCACGGTGCGGCCTTCGCCGTTCACGAGATTGAACACGCCGGCCGGCACGCCCGCTTCGTCGAGGATCTCGGCGAAGATGATGGCGGACAGCGGCGCCAGTTCCGAAGGCTTGAGCACCATCGTGCAGCCGGCCGCGAGCGCGGGCGCGACCTTGGTGGTGATCTGCAAGGCCGGCCAATTCCACGGCGTGATCAGCCCGCACACGCCGACCGCTTCCTTGCGGATCAGAATGCCGCTCTTCACGTACTCGAACTCGAAGGTATCGAGCGTGCGGATCATGGTTTCCAGATGTGCGACGCCGGTCCATGCCTGCGCGTCGTTCGCGTACTGCAGCGGTGCGCCCATCTCGCGGCTGATCGCATGCACCATGTCGTCATAGCGTTTGCGATAGACGTCGAGGATCGCTTGCAGCAGATCGATGCGCTGCGCGATCGTCGTATCGCTGTAGGCGGGAAATGCGCGCTTCGCGGCCGCGACGGCGCGATCGACATCCGCCGCGCTGCCCAGCGAGATTTGCGCGAACGCGGCGGCGGTGGACGGATCGATCACGTCGAGTGTGGCGGCGTTGGTCTGGTCGACGGGGTCGACCCACTGACCGTCGATATAAAACTGCTTGGCGTGTTGCATGGGGCTTGTCCTCTACATGAAAGTTTCAGGTCAGATGCGGGGCAAATCGCACCCGCGGCGGCATCGCCTGCTTTACATCGACGCCACTCAATCTGAATGTCTTCAAATCGAAATTCATCGCTACGCGGCTTTGGCTCAGACTCCGGCTTCGAATCCATTTTTCGCATCGATTCACACCGATAGCGACCTCGATCCAATCAACCAGGAGAGACACATGAGCAACATCACTTTCACCCGCATCGACGCTAAAGGCCCTGGCGCATCCGGCCTGAACCCGGCCCTGCACGATCCGGCCGACGTCATTCTCGAAGGCGCCAAGGCACCGCACGCCCTCAATGCTTTCTCCGACGCCACCAACATGTTGTCCGCGGGCGTGTGGCAATGCGATGCGGGCACGCTGAAGCTGGCCGACCTGCCGATTCACGAAGTGTGCGTGCTGATCGAAGGCGAAGTCGTGATTACCAGCGACGACGGCCGCAGCGAACGCTATGCCGCCGGCGACGCCTTCATCCTGCACAAAGGCTTCTCGGGCACGTGGCACATGCCGGTGGCGACCAAGAAGTACAGCATCGTGTATTGCGGTTGATTCTGACTGCATCGCACCGTTGCTTCACCGGAAACCGCACCCATTGAGGTGCGGTTTTTTATTCTGGCGAAGAAACCAAAAAACGCAAAAAAACGCCCGGCACGATTGCGCGGACGCCATCAACTACATCGGAAAACCCAGCGCCTTGATCGAATTGATCCACAGACGCCGCCAGCCGCCGCGATCGTCGGCGCCGTCGAACGCGTTGAAGGTGATCTTCGCGGCGATCCAGCGCACGGGTTCCGGCGGAATATACGACGGCCCTTTGCGCGAAATATCGAGCGACGTGATCACCGTCTCGCGATGCCACAGCATGTCGAGGCCCATCTTCGCGCCAAAGCGGCTGCCCGCCACGCCAAAGCCCGTATAACCCGCGACGAACACGCTCTTGCCGCCGTGATAGCGGCGCGCGAACACGGCGCCGCGCGAACAGTAGTCGATCGGGCCGCCCCAGGCATGCGTGAAGCGTACGTCGTCGAGTTGCGGGAAGGTGCGGTAGAACGCTTCCGCTAGCTTGTAATAGGTGCTTTCGTCGCGATCGGCGGCGGGGTTCGGATTGCCGCCGAAGTGATAGCTCACACGGCCGCCGAAGATAATGCGGTTGTCTTTCGTGAGCCGGAAATAATTGAGCTGCGTGCGCGTGTCGTAAATGCCCTGGCGATTCTTCCAGCCGATGCGCGTCATCTGTTCTTCGCTCAACGGCGCCGTCGCGATGATGTGATCGCGCACCTGCATCACACGGCGTTTGATGTCGGTCACGCCGACATCCGCGGTGCCGGTGCCGAGCAGCACGCGCGGCGTTTCGATGCGGCCCGACTGCGTGTGCACGATCATCTTCGCGCCGCAATCTTCGAGGCGCGTGATCGGCGAATGTTCATGCAGACGCACGCCGAGTTTCAGCGCGGCGGCCTTCAAACCCCACGCGAGCTTCGCCGGATGAATCGTGCCGCTGCGATTGCGCGACCACATCGCCCCTGCGAAAAGCGGTGAATCGAGTTGCTCGCGCGCGCCCTTGCTGTCGAGCAGCACCACGTCGTGCCCATGTGAGACATGCAACTCGTAATCGCCCTTCAGATGACCGAGGTGGCCCGGATCGACTGCAACAGTCATCTCGCCGTTCCATTCGACATCCGCCTCGATGCCATAGCGCGTCAACGACTCCTTGAAGCCGTCGAGATTCTCCTGGCCCAGCTTTTCGAGCACGTCGAGGTCTTGCGGAAAGACGCGCGTCGCATTCGGCAGGCCGTGCATCACCGAAGTCGAGATGATGCCGCCCGGACGGCCCGAGGCGCCATAAGCCACCTTGCCCGCCTCGACCAGCACGACGTCGAGCGACTGGTCGGCTTCTTTCGCCTGGATCGCGGCCCATAGACCGGTGAAGCCGCCTCCCACCACGACCAGATCCGCAGTGGTCGGACCGATCAATTCCCGTTCGACAGCCGGCGCGCGCGGATTGTCCAGCCAGAACGGAAACAGTTTTACCCCTTCAAACGCGCGCTTTACTGACTCGCTCATCCTGTTTGCCTACTCAATTTAAATACCATTGCTTGTACCGCACGAAGCCGCGCACATCGGCGTGCGCTTCAACCTGCGTCCTGCGTGTCCAGCTCCGCCTCGCGCTCGCGTTCCGCACCCACGGCGCGTTGCGGTTTCGTCCGCCGCTGCGTGGCTGCTTTAGGCTTAGTCGCCGGCACCACGGGATGCACGGTTACATTGCGCTGCGAACCGCCGCGCAGCCAACGGCGGCCTTGCGGTCCATACACGCCGTCGGGCTCCGGAAAGCACTGTAGCAACGCTATATACAACGCGGCTGCCAGCGTCAGCGAAACCGGCATGCTGATGTCGAGGCCACCGGCGAGCTGGCCGAGCGGACCGACGAACTGATCCGGCAGATTCACGAAGCACAGGCTGATCGCCGCGCTCGGAATCCATGCGCCCATCGCGCGCCAGTTCCAGCCGTGCGTGAACCAGTAGTGACCGCCACGGCCGCCGCGATTGAACACCTGCAAGTCGTCGGACAGATAGAAACCGCGCCGCGTGACGAAGCCGATGATCATGATCACCATCCACGGGCAACTGCAGACGTTGATCAGCACCGAGAACGTCGACACGCTTTCGACCAGATTGAAGGCGAAGCGGCCGAGAAAAATGAAGCCGATGGCGAGGCTGCCGATCAGCAACGTGGCGCGCACGCGGTTCAGGAACTTAGGAAACATGCTCGACATGTCGAGGCCGGTTCCATACAGCGCGGTCGTGCCCGTCGACATGCCGCCGATGATCGCAATCAGACACACCGGCAGGAAGAACCAGTTCGGCGAGATCGCCAGCAGACCGCCCACATAGTTATTCGACGCGATGAAATCCGGCGCCTTGCTGGCGATGATCGTCGCCGTGGCGAGGCCGAAGAAGAACGGCACGAACGTGGCCAGTTGCGCAAGCATTACCGCGAGGATCGTGCGCTTTCTCGGCGTGTTCTCCGGAATATAGCGGGCCCAATCGCCGAGCGTGCAGGCGAACGATACGGGATTGCTCATCGCAACCAGCACGGCGCTCACGAAGGCCGGCCAGAAACCCACCGAGCCGAGCGCGACCTTGCCGGCGTAGGCGCCATCGAACGACTTGGTGAACGCGAACAGGCCGACGACGAACAGAATGCTCGCCGCCCACACCGCGATCTTGTTGACCCACAGCATGAAGCGGAAACCATACACGCACACGGTCAGCACCAGCACCGCGAACAGACCATATGCGAAGCTCAGCGTCATCCAGTTGACCGGCAAACCGAGCAGATGATTCGCGCCGCCCACGAGCGCATCGCCCGAACTCCACACCGCCAGCGAGAAAAACGCGACCGCGGTCAGCACCGCCAGAAACGAGCCGACGATCCGCCCATGAATGCCGAAATGCGCGCCCGACGAGACCGGGTCGCTGGTGCCGTTACGCGGACCGAACAGGCTCATCGGCGCAAGAATGCATGAGCCGATCAGCACGCCGAGCACGATCGACCAGACACCCGCCTTGAACGACAAACCGAGCAGCACCGGAAAACTGCCGAGCACGGAGGTCGAAAAGGTATTGCAACCGCCGAACAGCAAGCGGAACAGATCGATTGGCCGCGCATAACGCGAGCGATCCGGAATGCGTTCGAAACCGAATGTTTCGACTTGAGTGATGCTGTTGCTGCTCATTGTCTCCGACTCCTGTAACGGCCAGGTCAATCACAATGGCTCGCCACGGGGATGCGGCGTCCACTTTTCTCAGATGTCTGGACGCCACTGTAAAGACAATCAGCGCGGGCAAAAATATCGTCCGCCCAACCTTTACTTCGATCGCCGGCGATGTTATCGGCAAGCACCGCCCGGCAAGGCTCTGCGGGCGCCCGGAAAGGCCGCTTAGGGACTTCCCGCAGGCTTCGCGCAGCGCAAACGTCGAAGCGAATAGCGAGAATCCGCACGCGTTATGTCGCGTCCGCGCCGCCCGCCTGGCGCGTCTGGCGGCGTTTTTTTGCGGCAGCGACAGTCGGCAGCGGCACCGGCACCGCGCCCGACATGCCGTGCTCGATCAAAAAATCGCGGAACAGCCCGGCCACATGCGGCAGACGTTTATCCGACACATGCATCACATACCAGTCGCGCTCGATCGGGTTGGCGGGCATCGGCAACAGCGCGAGCAAGCCCGCCTGAAACTCCAGCGAACAGGCGTGCAGCGACAGGAACGCGATGCCCAATCCCGCCTCGACCAACTGCTTGATCGCCTCGTTGCTCGACAGCTCGGAGCCGATATGAAGCTTGAGGCCCGCGAGCCGAAACAGATTCTCGACGGTCGAACGCGTGCCCGAACCGCGTTCCCGCACGAACAGATTCGCGCTTTGCAGATCGTCGAGCGACAAACGCTTCTTCTTCATCAGCGCATGCGCGGGCGAGGCGACGAACGCCATCGGATGCTTGGCGAACGCGGTCGCCGCCGTGCGCAATTCGCGCGGCGCGCTGCCCATCACCGCGAGATCGATCTCGTGCGTCGCCAGCATGCGGATGATGTCCGCGCGATTGCCGACCTTGAACTGCACCTTCACTTGCGGACGCAATTCGGTGAAACGCACCAGAAACGGCGGGATCAGATACTCGGCCGTGGTGATCGCGCCGATGCGCAGCGTGCCGCCCTGCTCGCCGTGCAACGCGGCCAGATCGTCGGCCGCGCCGTTCCACAGGTCGAGGATTTCCAACGCATAACGGGCGAGGATCTCACCGGCCGCGGTCAACTGCACACCACGGCCCACGCGCTGCAACAGCGGCGCGCCCGCGGCCTCTTCGAGCAGCCGCACCTGTAGCGACACGGCCGGCTGCGTGAGCCGCAATTCCTCGGCCGCACGCGACACGCTGCCGAGCTTCGCAATCGTATGCAAGGCCTTTAACTGACGAAACGTCGCGGCTTTTAACATAAGTGAAAACCTATATGTTCCGTATAAACATTAAATTGTGCTGCGGTTTTCGCCGATTCTATACTGGCCTGACAGATGAGCCGGGGAATGTTTGGAATCGTGCTCGGCGCGGCGCCAGCACCGGCCCGGCACGAATAACGTCAGGAGGATAGAGATCATGGCCGCAATCGATCAACAGGCAAGCGCAACAACGCAGCGGGCGCACCACGCGCAATCCGCGCAACGCATGGACAATTCGGCGGCGCATCGGGTCGTGATCGTCGGCGGCGGTGTGGGTGGACTCGGGCTCGCCACGCGCCTGTCCGAATCGCTCGGGCGTGCCGGCCTCGCGCAGATAGTGCTGGTCGACCGCTGGCCCACGCACTTCTGGAAGCCCCTGCTGCACGAAGCCGCTTCAGGTCAACTCGATCCCGCGACCCATCAACTGCAATATGCGGTGCAGGCGCAACGGCACGGCTTCGAATTCGAACAGGGTGAACTCACTGCGCTCGATCGCGCCGAGCGGCATATCACGCTGAGCGCGTTACACGATGCAGACGGCCGCGAAATTCTGCCGGCACGGCAAATCGCTTTCGATACGCTGGTGCTGGCCATGGGCAGCGTCACACAGTATTTCGGCGTGCCCGGCGCCGCGGAGCATGCGTTGCCGCTCGAATCGGTCGCACATGCGGAAGCATTCCGCCGCAAGTTGCTCGATGCCTGTCTGCGCGCGAACCATGCGCGCCGGGCGCAGACCGCGCATGCGGATACGCCGGTGTCGATCAACATCATCGGTGCCGGCGCGACGGGTGTCGAACTCGCCGCCGCATTGCGCGACACGGTGCGTTTGCTGAATCGCTACAGTCCGTTTTCACTCGATCCGGTGCGCGACTTCCGCATCCGTTTGATCGAAAGTAGCGGACGTGTGCTGCCTGCTTTGTCCGAAACGATTTCAGCGCGCGCACAGCGGATGCTCGCCAGTCTCGGCGTGGAAGTGTTAAGTGCCACGCGTGTCACCGAAGTGCGCGCCGATGCCGTGCTGACCGACGGCGGCGCCCCGCTCGCCAGCGACATCGCGATCTGGACAGCGGGCATCTCGGGGCCACCGGTATTGCGCACGCTGGACGGCATCGCGGTGAATCGCAACGCGCAGATCCAGGTGAATCGCACGTTGCAATGCACGAACGATCCGAATATCTTCGGCCTTGGCGACTGCGCGGCCTGCCCCGCCGACGACGCCGGCGCGTTCCTCGCCCCGCGCGCGCAGGTCGCGCATCGACAGGCGCTGTTTCTCGCGCGCGCATTGAAGTGCCAGATTGCAGGTGAAGCGTTACCCGAGTTCGTGTACCGCGACGCCGGCACGTTGGTCGGCTTCGGGCGTGAAGGCACCATAGGCAGCCTCAGCAACAGCTTGCTGACGCAGCCGGTATTTGTCGATGGCTGGCTCGCCACTGCGGTCTACAAGCTCATCTATCGGCGGCACGTCATGACGCTGACCGGTTTCGCGCGCATGGCGCTCGATACGGCGAGCCACTGGTTGCGCAGACGCGTGCATCCGGTGATCCGGTTGCACTAGATAAAACTTTGCTGCTCACGCGCCGATGGATCCGATCGGTTCGGCAAGTGAGCGGCTTGCCACCTACTTCAACCTAGCGCATCTGAAACGCGTCCGCCACGGAACGCGCGCCGTCCGGCAACGGACACGGCTGCGGATACTGGCTGTCCGACACGTCCATGCAACCCGACGCGCGCGCGACGGCCAGTTCACGCTTCACCTCCTCGCGGGTCTTTCCTTGCGGCGCCTGCCGCGCCTTCCGCACCGCACGCTCTTCTCCACCCTGCACCTGTTGCGGCTTTCGCTGCACCTGCTCCTGCGCCTCGTAAGCCACACGCGGCCCCGTGGCTGGGTCAAGCGACGAAACACCGTCGCTTGCCACCGACACACTCATCCACGCAAAGCCCAGCACGACTCCCGCAAACCACTTCGCATTCCGCACGATCTATTCTCCGATTCCGTTTGATTGAGCCCCCATGCTAGATCGAAGCGGCTCCCTGAACATGAGCGTGCCATGACGATCCTGTCATGCGTGCGACGCACCGCAATAAAACATGCACGCAAAATATATGACGGAATTGTCATGTTGCGTTCATGTTCGCATCGATCAGGTATCCGTACGATGGACCCGTTCTATCTTCAAATTGACCCGTATGCGGCACTTTCAACGAATGCGAAGTCTGACGATGCGCATCACGCATTTCAGTGCAAGCGTCCCGGCACGCTGGGAACGGCTCCGCATCGATCATCCGGTCTCTCTGGGAGCCGCGCTGCTCGTCATTGCACTCAGTTCGCTGGCGTTCTGGTGGATTCAGCCTGACGGGCTGTTCGACGGCGGCGAACCAGCCTGCCCCTCCGCATATGCAAAGTCAACTGTCCAGGACGGGCCGTTATTCACGCGAGGCCTGCTCTCGCTCGAGGTGTTTTCCGCGATGACTCGCACCATGCCGCGGACTTCCAGTTCGCTGCCTGCAGTCGATCACGGGCTCGATGCAGCCAATGCCTCCACGTCATGCGCGCCCAATGCACGCATCGGCCGCTGACCCGCGGCACTGAGAGAAAATCATGCGTATCCTGATCGTCGAGGACGAAATCAAAACCGGCACGTATCTTCGCAAAGGTTTGACCGAAGCGGGCTTTATCGTCGACTGGGTGGAAGACGGCGTGACCGGCCAGCACCGCGCGTTGACGGAGGACTACGACCTGATCGTCCTCGACGTCATGCTGCCCGGCCAGGACGGCTGGACGGTGCTGAAAAACCTGCGCCGCACCCATTCGACTTCGGTCCTGCTGCTCACCGCGCGCGACGAGGTGGACGACAAAGTGCGCGGCCTCAACATGGGTGGCGACGACTATCTCGTCAAGCCGTTCGACTTCGCCGAACTGCTGGCCCGTGTGCGCTCGATTCTGCGACGTGGGCAAACGCGCGACGCGGCTTCCCTGCAAGTCGCCAATCTGGTGCTCGACCTGACGCGCCGCAAGGCCACGCGCCACGGCGACATGATCCTGCTCACGGCCAAGGAATTCGCGTTGTTATGGCTGCTGATGCGTCGTCAGGGTGAAATTCTGCCGCGTTCGACGATCGCCTCCCAGGTGTGGGACATGAACTTCGACAGCGACACGAACGTCGTCGACGCCGCGATCCGCCGCCTGCGCGCGAAGGTCGACGACAATTACGAGCCCAAGCTGATTCACACCGTGCGCGGCATGGGTTACGTACTGGAAGAGCGCGGCCCATCGCAGTCATGATCCGACGTCTACTCGCGGCGGTGCGCCTGCGCGCGTCAACGCTGCGCTTCAGGCCGCCCGCGCGGCTCGTGCCGCGCACCTTGCGTGCGAGGCTGTCAATACTCTTCGCCCTTTCGACTTCGCTGCTACTCATATTCAATGGCGTACTGCTGTATCACGGCCTGAAAACGCGCATCGAAGCCGCGTCGGCGCGCGAGATGACCACCACGCTCGCCGCGCTGCAATTGCGCCTGCACACCATGCCCAGCATCCAGGCGGTCAGCGCTGATCGTGAGACGTGGCACAACCAGCTATACGGACATCAGAACCTGGATATTGCGCTGTTCGATTCGCGCAGCGCACCGCTCATTCGCACCAACGGCTACTGGCCGAATGCGGAGACCATGACCGTCCGCGCTGGCCTCGCACCCGTGCGCGTGTCGATCGAGAAACTGCCGCTGCGCTTTCTGGTGGCAATGGCGCTGCTCGGCGACCCATCCGGCACACAAGTGCGCGTGGTCGTGCAATACGACGCGAGCGGCGAACGCGCGTTACTGCGCGCCTACGCACTCAACGTGCTGGTCGTCATCGTGACGGGGACGCTGGTGAATGCACTGCTTGCGTGGTCGATCGCCCGTTTCGGACTGCGGCCGCTGGCTCGTTTGACGGCGCGCGCCGAGCAGATCTCCAGCAGCCATCTTGCGGAACCATTGCCCGAGCGCGACATGCCTGGCGAACTGAAGGAACTGAGCCGTGCCTTCAACCGCATGCTGGCGCGCCTGCATGAATCGTTCACGCGTCTCACGCAATTTTCATCCGACCTTGCGCATGACATGCGGACTCCCCTCACGAATCTGCTGGCTGAAGCGCAAGTGGCACTCTCGCAACCGCGTTCCGCCGACGAATACCGCGGCGTGATCGAATCGAGCGTGGACGAATTCCAGCGCCTCGCGCGTCTTATCGACAGCATGCTGTTTCTCGCGCGGGCGGACAGCATTCGCCACCGCTTGACGCTGCAATGTGTCGACGGGCGCAGCGAGGCGCTGCGCATTGCCGGCTACTACGAAATCATGGCGGCGGATGCCGGCGTCGAAATCGTCGTATTGGGCAATGCGCGTTTCGAAGGCGATGTGCTGATGGTGCAGCGGGCGCTCAGCAACCTGATTTCGAACGCGTTGACCCACGCACCGCGCGGCAGCACCGTCGACGTGCAGTGCGCGGAACGCAGCCGCTATGCGCACGTCTCGGTGTCGGACACCGGCGCCGGCATCGCGCGACCGCATCTGGAGCGCATCTTCGACCGTTTTTACCGGGTCGATCCATCGCGGCACAACTCGGCAAGCGGCACGGGCCTCGGACTTGCCATCGTCAAGTCGATCATGGACGAACATCACGGCGAATGCAGCGTGGAAAGCGTGCCGCACGTGCGCACCACGTTCAGCTTGCGCTTCCCGAAGCATCCGCCGATCAGTTGAGCCAGGCACACGCCCGCACGATGACAAAACTATCATGCGGCGATCACCACGGTCTCATCCCCTGCTATGCACAATGTCCCTGTCTGATCAACATTGATCAGACATCCCAATCAACTTGCAGAGGACTCGATGAAACACTACGCAACTGCCCTGGCCGCCCTGATTCTGAGCACACTCGCCACCACCGCCGTAGCAAACGACAACAACAGCATTCCCACCTTCACCTCGCAACCACAAGGCACCCTCGCGGGCCAGCCGCAACAGATGGGGAAATCCCGCGAACAGGTGCGTCAGGAGTTAATCGAGGCTCAGCGGCAAGGTCTCATTCCCAACACCGAGGCCGACTATCCGCCGAGTCAACGGAGCATCGACGCGAATAAAGCCCGCCATGCAGCCATGCAACGCTACTGGGCCGAGAACGACTGACACTCGTTCGGCAACAGATACAGATGCAATTCACAACGCGATCGTCGCATCAACGGAAGCTCGTTCATGACATACCCGAAACGCATGCTCGTCGAAAACCTCGCCTGGTCCGACGAAATCAACAACCGTGATCCTGCGTATTTCCGGCGCCTCGCCAGCAATCAGCAACCGAACGTGCTGTGGATCGGTTGCTCCGACAGCCGCGTGCCGGAAGCGATTACGCGGGCGATGCCCGGCGAGATCTTCGTGCATCGCAATATCGCGAATCTCGTCGCCGACAACGACGACAACCTCACGAGCGTGCTCGAATACGCGGTCACCGCACTGCAGGTGGAGCATGTGATCGTCTGCGGCCATCACTGCTGCGGCGGCGTGCAGGCGGCGCTGCGGCCACCCGTGCCCGAACTGCCGAACGTCAATCGGCGCATTGGGGGAATTCGCCGGCTGTGCGCGCTGCACACCACCGAATTGCGCGAGCTGCCGAGCTTCGAGGCACGCGTGGATCGGCTCGCCGAACTCAATGTGCTGGCACAGGTTCAGGCGCTGCACGCCATGCCGTTGATTCAAAGCGCGCGACGTCCCGTGCAGATTCACGGCTGGATTTTCTCGATGCTCGAAGGGCGTCTGAAAACATTGACCGACACACCCTGGACCGCGAACCGCAACGCAGCCACCGAAGCCGCGATGGGCTGACTGCCACTGCACCAACCAGTCGCAATACGCGCGAGGAGACCGACTCGTCCCAATCGCCCGCGCTGCTGTAACCGCGCACGACAAACGCCGCCGATAAGCGCGGCGTTTTTTTCGACTCCCCAGCTTCGAGGCAAGCTTTACGATGATTCCATCCACCTCTGAACAACCTGAAGTCAACAGCAGCCCCGCGTCTCGCCCGTATGCATGGCGCAGCGACCTGCTCGCGGGCATCACCGTTTTCCTGATCGCGTTGCCGCTATGCCTGGGCATCGCGCAGGCTTCCGGCGTCGCGCCGTTCGCCGGCATTCTGGCCGGCGTGATCGGCGGCCTTGTGGTCGCGTTGCTGAGCGGCTCACGGCTGAGCGTGAGCGGACCGGCTGCCGGGCTCGTCGTGATTGTCGTCAATGCGCTGGCCACGCTCGGCAGCTTCGCCGCGTTTCTGAGCGCACTCGTGATCGCGGGCGCCTTGCAGATCATGCTGGGCTTTCTACGCGCCGGACGGCTGGCGAGCTATGTGCCGGTGCCGGTGATCAACGGCATGCTTGCCTCGATCGGCATTCTGCTGATCGCCAACCAGTTGCCGCTGGCCGCGGGCATCAGTGGCGACGGCATCTCCGTGGTCATGCCGCTCCTCGCGATCGCGTCGATCGCCATACTCGTGGCGTGGAACACGCCAACGTTGCAGCGCTGGCGGCTCGTACGCGCGGCTCCCGCGCCGCTTGTGGTGGTGTTGATCGGCATCGCGGTCGCGGGATTCTCCGACTCTCTCGCACCGGGCAACGCGATCGCGTCCGTGCAACGTGTGGCGATGCCCGCGCTCGGATCATGGGATGCGTTTCGCGACGCGCTCACGTTTCCCGGCTTCGCGCATCGGCTCGACCCCGCTGTGTGGCGCGTGGCCGTGGTGATCGCGATCGTCGCGAGTCTGGAAACCTTGCTGAGTCTCGAAGCGCTTGAACAGATCGATCCCGCGCATCACAGAGCGCCGCCCGACCGTGAACTGAAGGCGCAAGGCGTCGGCAACCTGCTTGCCGGTCTGATCGGCGCGCTGCCGCTCACCGCCGTGGTCGTGCGCAGCGCGGCCAACGTGCATGCGGGTGCCCGCAGCCGTGTTTCGTGCATGACACACGGCCTCGTGCTGCTGATCGCCACGCTCACGCTGACCAGCGTGATCAATATGATTCCGCTCGCCAGCCTCGCGGCGATCCTGATCCACACCGGCTACAAACTCGCGAAGCCGCAGCTGTTCGTCGCAATGGGCCGCGCCGGACGCAGTCAGTTCGTGCCGTTCATCGGCACCATCGCCGGGGTGCTGTTGACGGATCTGCTGAGCGGCATTGCGATCGGCTTCGCGCTGAGCGTGGTACTTGTTGTCGAACGCAACCTGCATCGCGCGATGAGCTTCACGCGCGACGGCGATCACTACGTGCTGACCTTGCGCAAGAACGCGAGCTTCTTCTGCACGCCGCAACTGAAACGTTATCTCGGGCAGATTCCGCCGGGCGCGACCTTGATTCTCGACGCGACCCAGGCCGATCATATTGACTACGACGTGCGGCGCGTGATCGACAGTTTCATGGCGGATGCGCGGACCAGCAGTGTGCGGATCGAGTACCGGCACTGGCCAGCCGCCTGATTATGCATTGCGGATGTTCAGTCCAAAAACTCGGTTGCCCGCTTACGTAACACCGCGCCGAAGTCGTCGAGCCAGTCGATCGATAAACGCCAGCTCTGCCAGTAGAGATCGACATCGATATGCTTGCCGGGTGCGATCTCCACCAGTTCGCCGCTGGCCAGATGCGGGGCGATCATGCGCTCCGGGCACATGCCCCAGCCGAGGCCCGTGACGCAGGCGCGCAAAAAACCGGCGACGTGCGGAATCCAATGCAACGGCGGATCAATGTCCGCGCGCGTGATGCGGCGCATGAAGCGCTTTTGCAACTGGTCCTTGGGATTGAAGTCGACGCACGGCGTACGCCGCAAACTCTCGCGCGTGACGCCGTCGGCAAAGTGACGTGCGAGAAACTCCGGTGAACAGACCGCCAGATAACGCATCCGCCCAAGACGCGTGGAGCGGCAACCCTGCACGGGCTCGGCTTGCGTGGTGACCGCGCCTTGCACGCTACCGTCGCGAATCCGCTGCGCGGTGTGGTCCTGATCGTCGATCACCAGATCGAGCAGCATCTCCCGCTCGACGCAGAATTGCGCGACGGCGTCGATAAACCAGGTGCCGACGCTGTCGTCGTTGACGGCCACGCGCAGCGCCGGCCACGGTTCGACCAGCGCGCCGGGCAGCGCCGGCAGGCGGCCGGTCAGCTCCGCTTCGAGCAATTGCACGCGTTCGGTGTGGCGGCACAGCAGCGCGCCCGAGGTGGTCGCGACACAGGGCTGGCCGCGCTTCACCAGCACGCTGCCCACGCGCTCTTCCAGCAGTTTGACCCGTTGCGATACCGCGGACGGTGTCACATTCAGTTCGCTGGAGGCACGGTCGAACGAACCGTGGCGCACCACGGCGGCCAGCGCATCGAGCAACGCATAGTCGAGCATTAGCGTTCCTTAATCGGCATTAAGCGAATTAGCTTCTCTTATGAGCAGCAAACCCGCAGACTAGCCTCGTTCGCTTCTCCCGTCTACTGGATCGATTATGAATTGGCTGTCTTTTTCTCACGGCGCCGCCTTGTGCGCCTCCCTGATCGTGACGATCGGCGCGCAAAACGCCTTCGTGCTGCGTCAGGGCATCATGCGCTCGCATGTCGGCAAGATCGTCGCGCTGTGCGCGTTGTCGGACTGCCTTCTGATCGGCGCGGGCGTCGGCGGCGCATCGGTATTGGTCGAGCGCTATCCTGTGTTCGTTCACGCCATGCTGTATGTCGGGCTTGCCTATCTTGCGTGGTTCGGGATCAGCGCGTTGCGCCGCGCGGTGCGGCCTGGGCATGCGGTACTGGAAGGCGGGGACGTCAGCGCGGCGCCCGTGCAGCGCGCCGTGCCGATCATTCTGATGACGCTCGCCTTCACGTGGCTCAATCCGCACGTCTATCTCGACACGTTCCTATTGATCGGCACGGCCGGCGCACGCGAACCCGAAGGCGCGCGGATCGCTTTTGCGCTGGGCGCGATGGCGGTCAGCGGAATCTGGTTTATCGGATTGGGCTACGGCGCACGGGCGCTCGCGCCGCTCTTCAAGCGGGCGACAGCATGGCGCGTGCTGGATGGGGCGATCGGCAGCATGGTGCTGCTGCTCGCGGTGACGCAGTTTCGGTGAGCGCCGCCAGCGCGGTTGCCGTCAGGTGGTGTTGCCGGAAAACAAAAACTTTAGAAAGTACGGGTGTCCGCGCCACTGCAAACCCGTACGCAGCTCACCCACCTAGATGCACCCGAGCGCGGAAGCCTTCAACGTGGCCGCGGCACGGGTAGAACATTCGAGCTTGCGAAAGACGCTTTCCACATGCGTGCGCACGGTACTGGGGCTCAGTTCAAGAATGCGGGCGACTTCCTTGTTGCTCGCCCCCAGGCTGATGTGTTTTAGCACTTCCGCTTCTCGCGGCGACAACAACCCTGCTTTCGGATTGCGCGCACGTTCGCCGAATGCGGGACCATCGCCGAGTTCCGAGGAAACGGTTGCCTCGACCGCCTCTGTATCGAAACGCCCCGCCCGCGCCTGCTCGTTGAGCAGCGCCGCGGACTGCTCCGGCGAAAATGCCGGCCTCCAGGGGCGCGCTGAGCGCAGCGCCACCCAGGCGGCAGCAACCGCAAGCACCCGCGCTTCGCGTCCAATTGCATCGCCGGCGCTGCTGCGGAAATAGCCCGAACCATCGAGACGCTCGTACGCGAAAGAAGCGATCTCCGACTCGCGAGCAAGACCCTCGATCTGTTTGCCCGCACGCGCGGTCCAGTAGGGCACGAGGCGAACCTTTTCCCATGCTGCCGGAGAAAGCTCGCCCGCCGTATTCCAGATGGCGTTGGGGACCGCCATGCGTCCCATGCCATGGAGCAGCCCCGCCGTGTACGTGCAGCGCCGCGCATCGTCGCTCAGGCCTAAATGCGCGCAGCAGACACCGGCCGTCTCCGCTACTCGCCGCGAATAGCCGGTCATCCACGGCAGCTTCAGGTCGATCACGTCGGCGACGATCTCCGGCGCGCTGACCAGTTGCAGCGCTTGCGTGCAGCCCGACTCGTCACGCCGCTGCGCGATCGAATCCCCGAGTTCCTCGATCCACGCGGCCGCCCGAGCCGAGGCCAGCTGTGCCAATTCCAACGGGTATTGCCGGCCGGCCTTCTGCGCGATCAGCATCTGCGCGCGCTCGATACCATAGACCCGGCTCAGAATCTCGAGATCCCCCGACACGGCGACGATGAACACCGCGGCGGGTACATCGCGCCCCGGCCGATGGTCAGGAAAACCTCCGCCGTCCCAACTTTCGAAAATACGTCGAAGCGCCTCCTGAGTCGCAAGAGTGAGCCCGAGCATACGAGCCACCTCGCCCGAGACCTCGCAGTGTATCTGGGCGAGCGGCGTGATCGCGGCGCCCACTTGCGCCGGCGACTCGCCGGTCCCGGTCCAGTCCGGCCGCATGGCAAGCATGGCCGCGCGGCCGCCGATGTCGTCGCCGAGCCAGTCAGAAAAACCGGCCGCGTTTGCCGTGCAGCCGGACCACCTCAGAAGGGACACTTCCTTGACTACGTCGCATTGCGTGCCGTCCAGACCGGCCTCGGCGGCGAGTCGCGCCGCCAGCCAGGCGGTGCGCGGCGAATGGTCGGTAGGCTGCCCCATGCTGAGGTCGCCAATGAACGCGAGGGCCTTGACTGCGTCCAGCACCCGGATTGCAGAAACGTCATGCATAGCTTTCGACCTTGTTGTCAGTACTCGCGCGTCCAGCCGGACTGTGCCGGCTCGGTCATTCGACCGATACAGGAAATCGGCCGATCGGCGCATCCTCCAATCCGCAAGTTGTTTCTTACCCAACGAAATTGACGAAGAGGATGAACATTATGAATACCTTGCTGAAAAAGTGCCTGGCTGCCACGTTGATGCTGGGAGGCTTGCTGTCGCTGGCCGCTGTCACGCCGGCAAGCGCCGCCGCGCCGAACGGCGATCTGAAAGGCAAAAACGTCGTCCTGGTGCACGGAGCATTCGCCGACGGTTCGAGCTGGAACAAAGTGATTCCGCTCCTGGAGGCAAAAGGTCTGCACGTGGTGGCGGTGCAAAACCCCCTCAAATCACTCGACGACGATGCAGCGGCGACGCAACGCGTCATTGAACAACAGAACGGGCCCGTCATTCTGGTGGGCCACTCGTGGGCCGGTGCGGTGATCTCTCAGGCAGGCAACGACGACAAGGTCAAGGCCCTCGTCTATGTCGCGGCGTTTGCCCCGGATAGCGGTCAGTCGATCAACGACATCCTCAAAGGCAAGCCCGCGCCTTCATGGGCGACGGAGTTGCAGAAGGACTCCGCCGGTTATCTGACGCTGTCGACAGACGGGATCATCAAGGACTTCGCGCAGGACCTCCCGCCGGCCCAGGCCCGTATCGTAGCGGCCACACAAGGCCCCTGGTTTGCCGGTTGCTCGGACGACAAGGTGGCGAGCGCGGCGTGGCACAGCAAGCCGTCGTGGTACGTGCTGACGGAGAAGGACCGCATGATCCCCGCGCCCTTGCAGGCCGCGATGGCGCAACAGATCGGCGCCACGCTGGTCAAGGTCAATGCGAGCCACGTTGCGATGCTGTCGCAGCCGACTGAAGTTGCCGCGGCTATTATCACGGCCGCTCGTGCGGCGAAGTGAAGATTCTGGCTCACTAGCGGTTCGGGGATCTCAACGCTCATGCAGCCGCTCCACGCCTGCTTAAGCGTCTCTTAATCGAAGCAGTCGCAGCATCTTGACTTGAGGGTGCGTCGTGCGTTTGCGACGTTGTCTCAGTGACCGTCAGACGCAGCCCTCACCTTCTCTCAGGTTCTGGAAGCCTCGGAAAACCAGGACCATTCAAGCCGGCTATCGCCGACTTTTTTTTGCCGGTCACCCGTGGCTATCGATCCAGGCACGCGCCCACTCGAGGCCTGCGCGTTGCGCTTCTTCCTCAGTATCGAAGTGGGCGAGAATGCCCGACGCTTCGATCAGCTTGCCGGCGAGCGTAATGGTCCCGCTAGCGGCGTAGCGTTCGGGCTGCAAGATGTCCTCCTGCTGCAAGATGGCGTGCCCCCAGACGGTGTAGCCGTGATAGGTCTGGGACTCCATCAGCGCGTCACCTCAACCGTCATGCCGCGCGAATCCACCCGCAACACATTGCCCTCGGGCGTGATCTGCCGCGGAATCTCCGACATGTCCGGCGCATGAACAGGCACGTTTTCCCGCCGGTCCGTTTTCGCGACGAACCTGGCAACTGGCGCCGATGCAGGCCGCGCGCGGGCTTTCACGGCATGAGGAACGATGTGCCGACCACCGGCAGGTCGATGGGCAACGACCGCGCGATGCGGCATGCTCGCTCGTGCTTCCGGCGGGTTCCAGACTTCGACGTAGTGTGCGCCGGCCATGGCCGTCGAAGCCACCGCGAACAGCAGAGCGCCCAAGCCCAAAAATCGAAACATGTCCTCTCCCTATGCGCCATCGATCACGCCGCCACAATCACGGCGGCGCAACGAAATCCCATGCCGGATACTGTACATCCATACAGGTCTTTGCGCAATCCAATGATCGTCGCACCGAACAGCATGCGCTCGGGTCATGACGCCAAGGAGTAAGGAGGAGGAGAATGCGGTCGCCGTGCGGTTCGTGAACGCTGATCAAAGCTCTGAGCAAGCTTTGGAAGGCAACCATTCAACAGCAAAGCCGACGGGGAGCCGCCGCCGCCGACTACCCCGCCGCTAACCCTTCACTCCACCGTAACCGACTTCGCCAGGTTCCTCGGCTTATCGACGTCCGTCCCACGCGCGCACGCCGTGTGGTAAGCGAGCAATTGCAACGGCACTACATGCAAAAGCGGCGACAACGGCCCATAGTGCTCCGGCATTCTGATCACGTGAATCCCCGGCTCACTGCCAATCCGCGTGTCCGCATCCGCAAACACATAAAGCTCGCCGCCGCGCGCCTTCACTTCCTGGAGATTCGACTTCAGCTTCTCCAGCAGCGCATCGTTCGGCGCGATCGTCACGACCGGCATCGCATCGGTGACGAGCGCCAGCGGGCCGTGTTTCAACTCACCGGCGGGATAAGCCTCCGCGTGAATATAGGAAATCTCCTTGAGCTTGAGCGCGCCTTCGAGTGCGATCGGATAGTGCGAACCGCGTCCGAGGAACAGCGCGCTTTCCTTGCCCGAGAACTTCTCCGACCACGCGATGATCTGCGGCTCTAGCGCCAGCACCGCGTTCAACGCGGCCGGCAGATGGCGCAACTGGCGCACATAGTCGGCTTCCTGTTCCGGGCTCACCGTGCCGCGGATTTTGCCCAGCGTCGCGGCAAGCACGAACAGGCCGACCAGTTGCGTGGTGAACGCCTTGGTCGACGCCACGCCGATTTCGCGGCCCGCATGCGTATGAAACGACAGCGACGTCAGCCGCACCATCGCGCTCGTCGCCACGTTGCAGACCGACAGCGTGTGCTGATGCCCAAGCGACTGCGCATGCTTCAACGCAGCGAGCGTGTCGGCCGTTTCGCCGGACTGGGAAATCACGACCACCAGCGCCTTCAGATTCGGCACAGAATCGCGGTAGCGGTATTCGCTGGCAATTTCGACCTGAGTGGGAATCTTCGCGATCGATTCGAGCCAGTATTTAGCCGTCAGTCCCGAGTAATAGCTGGTGCCGCACGCGAGAATCAACAGACTGTCGATATCCGCAAACACGGCGGCGGCCGCTTCACCGAATAGCGACGCATCGAGCGACTCGCCTTGCGGCACCGTGTCGGCGATCGCACGCGGCTGCTCGAAGATTTCCTTCTGCATGAAATGCCGGTACGGGCCGAGTTCCACGCCGCCGCCATACGCGGCCACCGTGCGCACTTCGCGCGCTACGTCGGCGCCGTCGCGGCTCACGACCCGCACGCGCTCGAGCGTCAGCTCGCACACATCGCCCTCTTCCAGGAAGATGAAGCGCTCGGTCTCGCCGGCCAAAGCCAGCGCATCCGACGCGAGAAAATTCTCGCCTTCGCCGATGCCGACGACGAGCGGCGAACCTTGCCGCGCGCCCACCACCAGATGCGGATGCGCCTTGTGCTCGACCGCGATCGCGTACGCGCCGTCCAGCTGCTTCACGGCTTCGCGAACCGCCTCGAACAGATCGCCGCGATACAGGCTATGCACGAGATGCGCGACCACTTCGGTGTCGGTTTGCGAAACGAACACGTAACCCTTCGCGCGCAACATCTCGCGCAACGGCTCGTAGTTTTCGATGATGCCGTTATGCACCAACGCCAACTCGTCGTTCGAGAAAATCGGATGCGCGTTGTCCGTGACCGGCGCGCCGTGCGTCGCCCAACGCGTGTGCGCGACGCCCGTGCCGCCTTCGAGATGCGTCTCGCGTGCCTGCGCGTCGAGGTCCGCGACGCGCGCCGTGCTGCGCGCGCGGCGCGGGCCGGCTTCGGCCAGCACGGCGACACCGCACGAGTCGTAACCGCGATATTCCAGACGCCGCAGTCCTTCGATCAGAACCGGGACGATGTTACGTTGCGCTACCGCGCCGACAATGCCACACATAAATTTGCTTTCCCACGTGATGTTGTATCGGATGAGGCGAGCCGCCCCGAATCGAGTCGAGCTTCAGGCGTAACCGGCGGGATTGGTCGATTGCCAGCGCCAATGGTCGGCGCACATGCGTTCGATGCCGTATTGCGCGCGCCAGCCGAGCAGCTTTTCCGCCGCGGCCGGATCGGCGAAACAGGACGCGACGTCGCCCGGACGGCGCGCGACGATTTCATAAGGCACCGGCTTGCCCGACGCCTTTTCGAACGAGCGCACCACGTCCAGCACGCTATAGCCTTGCCCCGTGCCGAGATTCACGACGAAGCTCGCATCGCGCTCGACCAGCGCGTCGAGCGCGGCAAGGTGTCCGCGCGCGAGATCCACCACGTGGATGTAGTCACGCACGCCAGTGCCATCCGGCGTGTCGTAGTCGCCACCGAACACGCGCAGCTTCTCCAGCTTGCCGACGGCGACTTGCGCGACATACGGCATCAGGTTGTTCGGCACGCCGCCCGGGTCTTCGCCAATCAGACCGCTCTCGTGCGCGCCGACCGGATTGAAATAACGCAGCGTGGCGATGCGCCAGGACGGATCGGATACTTCCAGATCGCGCAGGATCTGTTCGGCGATCAGCTTCGTTTGTCCATACGGATTGGTGGCGGACAGCGGAAACGATTCGTCGATCGGCGAGGTCTTCGGCACACCGTACACCGTGGCCGACGAACTGAACACCAACTGCTTCACATCGCGCGCGCGCATGACCGAGAGCAGCGTGAGCAGACTGCCGAGATTGTTGTCGTAGTACTCGATCGGCTTCGAGACCGATTCGCCGACCGCTTTGAGCGCCGCGAAGTGAATCGCGCCAGTCACCGCGTGCGTGTCGAAAATGCGTTGCAACGCCGCTTCATCGCGCGAATCCGTTTCGTAGAACGCCACGCGCTTGCCCGTGATCTGCTCGACGCGTTTGAGCGACTCACGGTTGCTGTTCACCAGGTTGTCGACCACGACCACGTCGTAGCCGCCATTCAGCAATTCGACACAGGTATGCGAGCCGATAAAGCCCGCGCCACCGGTTACCAGAATCGTGCCTTTCAAGTCCATGCGAAATTCCCTTTTATAGTTATTCAATTCGAGTGTCACGGCCGCTCATTGCCGGTCCCGGCCGCGCCCACGCCGACGGTCGCGAGTCCGCCGTCGGTGACGTAGGGCACGAAGCCGGCTTGCGTAATCCGTGCCGCGGTGGCGGTTGCGCACGTGTCGTCGGCGGGCGGGCAATAGTCGATGGACAGCACCGGCAGCTTGTATCGATCGCGGATGGTCGCCGCCTGCATCAGCAGCCAGTCGCGATCGGCCTGCGGCACTTCCGTATAACGCTGCTTGCCGGCATCCCAACCGCGGTACAGCGATTCGAACGCCACCATGTAGGCGAGATCATGGATCTGCGGCAATACCTCGAACCCGCGGTTGAAGATCAGCTTCGCCTTCGGATAACGCTTCTTGATCGCGCGGATGACGCGCACCAGTCCAGCTTCCTGCGCGGCTCGCGCGGCATCGGTTTTGGCGATCAGATGGTAGGAGTCGAGCGTGTCGAGGAAAAAGCCCCGATAGCCTTTTTTCCATAACGGCGAGATCACCTTGTCGACGAAAAACGCCGGCCATTCGGCGGCCGTCTGATCGATCACGTGCGAGGCCCACGCTTCGTTGACGCCCGGCAGCCACGCGGACGGCATGGCGCTGTAATACGCGCGATGCGGGTTCACCTCGCCGACGCTCACATACGCGAACCACGCCGGATGCGCCTTCGCGTGAGCGCGCGGATCAAAGTGCGCGTCGGGGTCGACCACCACGACATCGAATGCGGCCAGTTCTTCGACGGGAGGATTCGCGCCGTAATACAGCGCCACCGACGGTCCCGCCGGCGCGTCCGCTGCGCTCTGCGCGTGCGCCACCGAAGCCAGCGCGCCGAGCGCGGCCATGCGCGCGAACCGGCTGACACGACGCAGCAGCGCGCGCAAGGTGAAACGTCGGTCGTGATCGTGCTCGTGCTCGGACAAAGCCGGTTCCTCTTTCATGTTGTTCGGGCAACGTCGCCCGTTTCTGGCTGTCGCTTCTAACTACCCACAGGCAGGAACGACCACCAGCAGATACTATCAAGCGACACAGTCGAGATCGAAGGACTGAAGCCCGTTTGCTGCGCCGCCGTCCACGCGGTTTGCGCGGTCGAAGTCGCCGTGCATGACGACGTATAGTCGAGCGATCCCACGAAGAAAGCGCTGCGACCGAGATTCTGCTCGGTGCTTTGCCATGACTTCAACAACTGCACGACTGACGTGCTCGTCGACGGCAAGAACACCTGTTCCGCGATTACACCGTCGATCAGCCACGGAAACGATACACCGCCCGTCGTCCCGCCGATGGCCTGCACGGGCGCCGCATTCGGCACCATCGCCAGATCCGGATAGCGGTCGCGCAGTCGCTTGACGAGATCGAGGCCACCTTGCGCGCAGGCTGCATCGCATGGGGCCGTAGACGCATTCGCGCCGTGGCCGACGATTTCGAAGTTATCCAGCATGAATCCGTCGACACCGGTAGCCGCGAGACGCGGCGCGACGTAGTTGACGATCAGGTTCTGATAGTCGGCGTTGGCGGGATTCATCCAGTATTCCTGGAAGCCCGAATATCTGCTGACTTGCGCCGAGGTATTCGCGCCGCACGACATGAAGCCGGACGGGACCGTGTTCCAGTAAGTGCGCGATTTCTCGCAGGCACCGAAATTCAGGTAGCTGAGCACCTTCGCGCCATTCGCCTTCAACGCGGCGATCTGCGCGGCCGAGAAGGCGGGCGTGCCGTTGCCGGGATCCGCGTCGATCACGATCAGCTTGAACGTGGCCGCCGCGTGGGCGATGCTGATCGCGCTGCCCTGGCCGTAATAGACGGCCCAGACCGGCGACGCCGGCAAGGCGCGCGCCGTCGAGATCGTCGGCGTGGTGCTCGAGCCGGAATTGGTATTCGTCGATGAATTGCCCGAACCGGACGAGTTCGTCGAACCGGTCGAGTTGCCGGAATTACCGGCGTTACTGGAGTTCGTGGCGCTGCCGGTGGCCGAACTCGTCGACGACACCGTTGTGCCATTCGTGCCGCCCGTACCGCTGCCGCCGCCTCCGCAGGCTGCCAGCAGACTGCAGGACGCGACGATCGCGGCCGCACCGATCCAGCGTTGCGCGATGCGGCGGCCGTAATGGACGTCGGCGGCAAGGCGCGCGCGCGCGGGCCGCCGAAGCGGGCCAGGATCATACTGATGCATGGTGGAATCCGAAGTCGAACGGTGTGAGGCCAAGGGTGCCGGCGCGCCAATTCACGCTCGTCAAACGCGCCGGGATGTCGCCACTTTTAGAACGGCAGCACGAACACGATCTTGAGTCGCAAACAGCGACGCTTTGGGTTCAACCCCGCAACATATACGTTTCGTATTCCAAAGACATGAATTTGCGGTCGAGCACCTTTACGGATGCCACCACAACGACCAGCAGCGCCAGCGCAAAACCATAGCCGTAGAAATCCGGCCCGAGCCTGAGCGTGATGCCGGTGAAAAGTCCGTTCAGCACGACGAATGCACCGGTGAGCCGCAGCACCACGCGCCGCCCGTCGAGATAGAAGAACACGTTGAGCAGACCCAGCAGCAACACCTGCAGACTCGCCGACACCACGTCGACGACGAGCAGCGGCATGTACAACGGCGAAATGCCGAGCGAGCCCAGCACGCGCTCGCCGAAGGCGATGATCAGCAGCAGCACGACCGTCTGCACCTTGATGATTTCGTACAGACCGGCACGCACGCTGCCTACCATCATGTCGCGCATTTCGTTGATATGGCGCAGCGTCGCGCCGCTGCGCACCGCGTCGTAGAAGGCGTCGTAGTACTCGACGAAATCCGCTTCGATGCGCACGAGAAACGTTGCCATGCCGGGCATCACGCACACGTAGGCAATAAAAATCGGAATGTCGTAAATCACCGACGCATTCAGCGGTCCGATCACGTGCGTGCCCGTGCCCGGCGCATACCAGAACATGAACTTGTCGAGCCACACGCCGATGTTGAACAAGAGGCCGACCAGCGCGAGGCTCGGGTAGGCAAAGCGCCGCTCGAACACCTCGAACGAAACGAAACGCTCGCTGCGGTAGTTACGGTAGATCAAGCCCGACAGACCGGCGAGCAGCACGATATGCCCCGCCACGAAGCCGCCAAGCAAGCCGACCAGTCCATAGCCGTTCAACGCGAGTGCCAGGCACACCACGCACGCATAGCCCACGGCGAACACAACGAGGATCTGCCGATACTGCTTCACGCTCGACAAAAAAATCACGGCGATCCAGATGTTGCTGACCACGACGAAGCCCGTAATCATCAGCAAGCGGTAGATCAGCGGCTCCTCGCGGAACCCCACCAGCATCGCGATCACCGCGACCACGCTGGCCAGCACCGACGACACCAGCACTACGCCGTTATAGTTCGACAGCACGAGGTCGTCGCGCTTTTCGAATAGCCGGTCTGAGATGAAGCGCGTGAACGACAGCTGTAGCGGCCCGGTCAGAATCAGGCTGAGCGCGATCAGATACGTGACCGACACCTGAAACTGCACGATCGCGAAGGTCGGTATCACCGAAGTGAGACTGATCAGCCCGATGATCAGGATCCCGAAGATCGACAGGATCAGCGGACCGGAACTGATCAGGCCCGCGTAGGCATAGGCGCGCGCCACGCCGGTCAGCGTGTCGCGGCGCATGATCTTGCGTAATTCGAAGCCGATACCCGCCATCAGCGTGTCTCCTGCGATTGAACGGGCTGCGCCTGCTGCACGCGCGGCTCTGCCTTGGATTGGGTGCCGTGGTGCATCGGACAGCGCGCCGCATCGGCGGCCGTGCCGTTACGGTCACGGTCCGGCATGGCGGCGAGGCGCTCATACAGCGCGCGATAGCGGTCGATCATCTGCTTCTTGGTGTAGTAGCGGCGCACGCGCGCGAGTCCGGCCTGCTGCGCGGCCTGCCAGCGGGTTTCGTCGGCGAGCAGCGACAGCACCGCCTGGGCGAATGCCGCCGGGTCCGCGAGCTGCACCACCATGCCCGCCGAGCCGAGCGCGCGATCTTCCTCATCCACGCCTTCGATCAATTGACGGCACGAACCCACGTCCGTCGTGATAGCCGGCACGCCGGCCGCGAAACCTTCCAGCACCACCAGCGGCAGCGCCTCGCTGATCGAGGTCAGCGCGATCACGTCGATTTTCGGCATCATGTCGTCGATACGCTGGAAGCCGAGGAATTTCACGTTGCGGCTCAGCCCGAGACTCTCCACCAGCGCGCGGCATTCGAGCGCGTAAGCGGGATCTTCCTCTTCCGGTCCGATGATCCAGCCTTCGAGATCCGGCATGGTGCGCGACGCAATGAAGATCGCGCGAATGAAGGTCTTGATGTCCTTGATCGGCACCACGCGCCCGATCAGCGCCACCACTTTGTGTGAGCGCGGCTTGCGCTCGGCGACCAGCGGTGCGAGCGCGTCGACGTCGATCCCGTTCGGAATGCATTGCGTGCGCTCGGCGCGCGCGCCGTCCGTGACCTGGCGCTGGCGGTTCGCCTCGTACAACGCGACGATGTCGTCCGCCGCATCGTACGCGAGCTTGCCGATCGCTTCGAAGAAACGCACCCACAGTTCGCGGAAATAGCTGACGCGCGAGATATCGCGCTCGAACACCCCGCGGTTGTCGCGAATCCACTGGCTCTGCAGCAGGTCGATCTTGCGCTCTTTCGTATAGATGCCGTGCTCGGAGATCAGCAGCGGGCGCCCCGTGCGGTAATGCACCAGTGCGCCGAGAAAGCCGCCATATCCCGTCGATACCGTGTGGTACACCTTCGCCGGCAACAGCTTTTCAGCGACGCGCGCGAGCTGCCACAGCGGCTTGTGCATGATGCGCACGGTCCAGAAGTAATCGGTGAACGAAGGATCGGTACAGTACTTCTGATACTGATCGACGATCGTGTCCCAGGCCGCGCGGCTCGACAGGAATTGTTCCTCGCTCAGCGCGCCGTTCGTCCCGAGCATCGGAATCACGTCGGCCATCAGCGCACTCACGTCCCGGCCGTTGCGCGGATCGCGCAGAGCGTCATGCAATTTCTGCGAGCGGGCAAAGGCCGCGGCGTCGCCATCGACGGCGCGCGGCTGGAAGTCCGCAACGGCCTGCTCGTACAGGTAGTGCGTTTCGATATGCACGACGTTGTCCGGCAGCGCATAAGCAGCACCGTTGTAGTCCTGTTCCCGGCTGCCAATGAAGACAATCGCGAAACGGGTTGCCGGGTACGAGCGGATCATTTCATTGACCCAGCTCGACACGCCGCCTCGCACGAACGGGAACGTGCCTTCGAGCAGCAGGCAGACATCGGCATCGGCGGCACGGCGGATCGGGAGTTCTTTCATCATGACCAGTACTTCACAACCGGTTTGAGTGTGGGCAACGCGGCAGCATTGCCCAGCGATGCGAGAAGCTGCTCGACACGAGCGTAGTCGCCGCGCAGGAAGTCGGCTTCAGCCAGCCACGGCACCAGCCGTTCGCGCGGGAAACCGAGTGCGAGCGCTCGCCCGATGTATTCGTGCGCGGCGTTAGGCAAGCCGCTCGCCAGCGAGAGACGACCGCGAATCAGCCACAGCGCGGCGTCGCCCGGATCGGTTTCGAGCGCTGCCTGCGCGTAGCGGTCGGCCTGTTGCAGCGTATGGCGATAGACCGCGCCCTGCACCAGATTCTGGTACACGAGCTCGAAATAGAGCTCGGCGAGCATGCGGTTGAGCGCATGGCGTTCGACGTCGCTGTCGGTCGCTTCGAGCGCTTTGCTGGTCCGGAAGATCTTCTGCATGATTTCGTTTTCGGCGTGATCCAGCGTGCCGTAAGCGATCAGGCGAATGTCTTCGAGCGGGTCGGCAAGCAACTCGCGCAGCAACGTGCCCGTCGTGCGAGTGGGCATGCTCTGGATCGCCACCAGCGCGGACAGCCGGTCGGTGGGCGACACCTGGGTGTTGGCAAGGCGCGCCTGCAGCCGCGCGCCGCCGCCGTGCGACACACGCGACACCAGGTAGGTGACGAATTCCGGCCGCGGCACATCGGCGAGTTGATCGCTGTCCTTGTCGCCCGGAAAGAGCGCTGCCCAGAGGCAGCTAATCAGCACCACGAGGCCGCCGAACAGCGGCACGAAAGTGCAGGCGAGCCACAGGAACACGAACGACACCACGCGGGGCTCGCGATAATTCGCCGGCAACCACGCGCGGAACGCGACCGCTTCGGCGAGTCCCGCCACCGCTTGCAGCGCGAGAAAGCGCAGCAAAGGATCGATCGTGCCGGCCGGTTGCAGCAGGCTCGCGATCGCCAGATACTGCACGATCACGGCCACCACGGCCGCGAGCGCGCTGACGATGAGTGAAAGGGTCTTAGACATCGAGGCCGCTTCGTTTGAGAAGACGCATCAGCGCCGCGCCCGGCTCGTCGCCCTCGAGGTGAAGCGTGTGAACGCCGACGCGCGCGTGTTCGAGGTCGGTGTTGAACTGGGCCGTCAGGCTGGCTTCGATCCGCGCCAGATAACCGTCGATACCGGTCGTGTCGGTGGCCGGCATCAGATTCACCAGCACCGACTGCTTCGCGGTCTGCACCGGCCACATCACGTCCAGCGAACGACGGCGGCGCATGACGTGCTCGAACAGCGAGTCGCCCTCTTCATCGCGCGGAAACGCCAGTGCGACGAGCGACGACGCCACGCCCGCCTTCTGCTGGAGACGCGTGAGGCGGCTCAGGTCGAGCGCGAATTCGTACGGGCAATTCGGCACGCGGTCGAGAATGCGTTGCACGAACGCGGAATGCTCGACGCCGTCCGCGTAATAGCCGAGCAACACCAGCAACAATTGCAGATTGTCGAAATTGAGCGACAGGAACGGCATGCGCTTGACGACGAGCAGCGCGCGCAATTCACCGTCCGCGGACACCAGCGGCGCGCAGACCAGGTACTGGCTGACCGGCACCACCGTGTTTTCGTTCTTCAGATGCGCGACGCTCAGCGTGTTGAGCGCATGCGTGACGAGTTCGTCGTGCATGGCGAGTTCGAACGCGTCGCCGATCTGCGCGATGGCCTGAGTGCCGAGCTTGCCGTGATGCACCGGATACAGCGCCGCGACTTCGATCTGGCAGGCCTGCGCGACGAATTCGAGCAGACCGCTCGCGCCGCCCAGCGGGTCGCTTTCCTTGCCCGCCGCCGGCACGGCGAGCGCCGTATCGGTGGCGACCGAGAGACGGCGCAATTCGGTAATCGAATCGCGCAACGTGGTCGGGCGGGACAGCAGGTCCTTTTCGAGCCGCTCGTGCGAGAGCCGCATCAGATAGTGACTGTTGGTCAACGCCACGAGACGGTCGTTCAGGTAGTCATTCAACGAGGATGCGCGCCCGGCGCGGCTGCCCCACGTATCGCCGAAATGCCCGGCGAGAATCGTCTGGATCAAACCGCCCGCGAAATATAGCGTGGGGAACGGATCGCCATGCTGATAAAAGAGCGTCCATGCACCGAGCATGAAAGCACCGCTCAGCAGACCGAGCAGGCTGCCATATCTCAACGCCACCAGCAACGGCACCAGCCACAGCCACGGAAAACCGGCGTGCAGCAGCAACGGGTCTTCAGGATGAAGCCAGCGGGCCACGGCCAGCACGACCAGCACGAGCACGACAGTTTCAACGATCGCGAACGGCCGCGCCACCGCGGGCGCCAGCAAGCGGCGCACGCGTCCGAGATTGCCGAACGGATGCGCATGGCGCGGCTTCGAGGCGCCCGGGTTGTTTTCCACGGCTGCGGTATTCACGGCCATTTCCTTTTCACATGTCGGGTTTCAGCTTGCGGCCCGCACTTCGGGCGCAAGCCGCAACCTTGGGGATATGCTTACCGGCGTCCTTATTGGCGCGCTTGCAACGGCGACAGAACCTTGCCGATCAACGAAGTCGCCACGCTCGACAGACCCGAGCGGCTCCAGCCCGTACGCGTACCCGTCGCGCTCCACACCACGGCGCCGTTCGACACGTCGATCAATTCGAAGGTCACGCCGACCACCGGCTCGCCGTCCACGCCCGTCTTGTAGCGCCATTCTTCGACGGCGCCCGACAGCACATAGCGGGCGTTCTGCGAACGCGCCCATTCCAGCGCCTTGTCGCCATCGGCGCGCTGCGTGGTGTCGAACATCGCATTGCGGCTCGAATCGGCCGGCGCGATGCGCACATCGGCGATACCGCCCGCGCGCAGCGTGTTGGCCGCGATCGACTCGGCGCTATGGCCTGCGTCCGGCGTTTCAGTGTAGTTGGCGATCGACACCACCGCCACTTTGTCGCCGCGCGAGAGCGCCGGGCCCGAGGTCTGACGCACCGTGCCGCATGCGCTCACCACCAGAGCCAGCGCGGTTGCCGCGGCACACCAGGCGCTCGTACGAACCAATCGTTTAATGCCGACCATGAAGAATGCTCCTTTGGATATGTATTCGAAATCCGGTTCAATAAAACCAGCTATACCGTGCGCCGATCTGGGTCACGGGCGTGCCGAGATGCGACACGCGCTGATGCGAGAAGTAGATTGCCGCGTGATCGCCGCCGAAGATCGTGCCCGCGAGCCCCAGGCTGATCGCCGGCCCCCAGCCTTGATTCGAGTCGTGCTGTAGGCCCACGTCGAGGAACGGCCGCCACGCGCGCGTGTACTGGTCGATCAGATCGTTGCCGAAACCGAAGAAAAAGCCGTATTGCGAGTATGTCTGCGGGATGAAAGTCGACGCGGTGACCGGCCCGGCGGCTGCCGGGACCAGCCTTGAAATCAGGGCGTCGGCGTTGCCGCTCGCGCCGTAGTCGCCATGCGCGCCGACCAGGCGGAACGTGTAGTCCGGATAGTTCGTGCGGATCCGATAGCCGATCTCGCCCGTCGACAGCACGCCGCTGCCGAGGTAATTGCGTGCCTGGCTATAGAAACGATCCGCTTCGACGCTGCCCGTGGCGTACAGATTCTGCGTCATGCGATACGTGACCGTACCGATTACGTTGTCCTTCATGCCGCCGACCAGCAGTGCCTGCGATTCACGCGCCGTCTGATTGCGGCCTGCCTTGACGGCCACCGACAACGGCGAGTTCCTGCCCCACTCCGCTGCCACCGCCACGCTATAGAAACTGTCGAGCGCTTCGCGGCGGCCGGCTGTCACCATGAAAGCCGTGTCGTACGTTTGACGCCGCGCGAAAAATTCCACGGACCGATCCACCGACGGCACGTTGGTCAGTTGCGACTCGTCCGTCGAGTGCTGGAAGCGCTGCACACCGTTCACGCCGACCATGTAGAAATCAGCAATCTTGATGCTGCCCGCTAACGTCTGCTCGACGTAATCGAGCGGATGTTCGACGAAGCTGTTCACCGTCGCGTCGAGCGATTGCGGCCACGTCAACGCGGTCTGCTCCAGCCGGCTATGCAGTTCCGAATCGTAGGGCGCGCCTTCCAGGCCTTGAAACGCGAGGTTTTCAGCCGCGCCCGGACGATCCACCGCGATCGATGCGTCGATACGGTTGTAGAGCGGCAAACGCGCGCCTTGCTGGTCGAGCAGACGCTCCATCGCGGGCTTGTCGTTTTCAGCAAGCGCGATCGCGATCAACTGCTCCGAAGGCTGCACCAGCACATTGGCGTACTGGCGAGCCAGCCAGCGCTTTGCCAACGGATTCGCTTCATGCGACATCGCCCAGGCGAGCGCCACGTCACGCGCTACCGACGAAGTCAACTGCGCCTGATCCGGCGACTTCGCAGCCACGTGCGCCTTCACGGGTTGCGCGGGCGGCAGGCCAGCCGCATCGCCGAGCAGCGTGCGGCGTGCTTCGGCGTTGTCGTTGCGGCCTGCGTCGCTGGCGAGCAGATCGATCAGGAAAGCCTTCGACACGTCCGCGTTTTCGAAGATCGACGCGAGCGTGACCTGGCGGCCGAGCATCTGCTCGCGCACTTCGCTGCCCTGTAAAGCGCGCGTGCGCAGCACGATCTGCCCTTGCGCGCTGTTGGCGCGAACTTCGGCCTCTTCCTGCTGCATCTGACGCCAGACGTTGCGACGGATTGACCACGCGAGATCGCTGCGCCCCGCCATTTCCTGCGCTTCGGCGTAGGTGAGTTGCCACAACGGATCGCGCGACATCGACGCCGACTGCAGTCGCAGATATTTCAACGCGGCTTCCGGCCGGTTCAGACGCATCAGCGCGGCGGCCAGCGGCCCCCACAAAGCGGGCGCCTGCGCGGGCGCATCGCGCCATTCGGCGACCGCCTGACGCAATTGCGCTTCGCTGCCGTAGTCCACCAGCGTCCAGAGCAGCGCGGCGCGCAAGTCGAGCGTCGCGCCGGGCAGCGACACCGCGTGCTGCAGATCGTGCAGTGCGTCGAGCGGACGATCGGTCTGGCGATAGTATTCGGCCCGCACGCGCAGGAACGCGGGGTCGGCTTCGCCAGCCGTCAGTTGTTCGGGCGTCAGGCTCTTGAGCAACGCGTCGACGCGGTCGTATTGCTCCGCATCCGTGTAATAGTGAATCGCGCTCTGCAGCGCGCGCTGCGAGTGGTCGCGGCGGAACTGCAACTCGGACGTGCGAGCCGCGTCGACCGGATACGCGTCGTAGAAGTACGTCATCGCGCTCAGATCTTCGGGTGTGGCCTGGCCGCTCGCCAATAGATGCTTGTAGGCGTCGTTCGCTATGTCGTCACGCTGCAACAGACGCGCGAGTTGCGCGGCATTGCGCCAGAACAGCACGTCGTCGTCCTTGGCACCCCGGCGCGCGGCGAGCAGAGTGTCGAGCGCGCCCTTGTAGTCGCCGTGGCGATACAAAAGGCTCGCCGTGCGCAGCGCGTATTGCGTGTTCGAGGGATAGAGCTGATTCAGCTTGCGATAGTAGGTCAGCGCTTCGTCGTCCTGACCGGAGCGCTCGGCGAGCTGACCCAGGCGCGAATCGATTGCTTCAGCCGGCGAATTGCGTTGGCGGCCGCGCAGGAAAGCCAGCGCGTCGTCCGGACGGCCGAGACGCTCGTAAGCCGCAACCACCGAGTCGACCAGCTTGAGATCGCCGGGCGCCGCATTCGATGCCTGGATCAACGCCGCCAGATAGGCATTGTCGTCGTTGAGCATCGGCGCGAGGCGCATGACGTTTTTCCAGCCTTCCGGATCGTGCGTGGTCTGTGCGTAAGCGAGCCACATCTGCAAGGCGAGCGGCGACGCATGGTTCCATTCGGCGACCTGAGCAAGGCGCTTGGTCCAGACCGGCGAGCCTGGGTTCTTGCTGACCTGCTCGGTAGCGACGCGCTGGGCGTTCGGCAGATCGCTCGATTCGAGGAAGGACTGATAGAGGAGGCCCGGGACGTCGTTCGATGCGGCTGCGGAGTTCGATGCGGCAGACGGCGCCGCAGGCGCAGCTGCTGCGGGACTCGACGCCGCGGCGGCAGGCGCAGACGCAGCGCTGGACACCGCGACGCGCACGAGATGCACATCGCGCGAGCCGTGCGTGCGAGTGTGCATGGCTACACCGGCCCCGCCTTGCGGACCATCCATATACGCGTACTGCCCTTGCGAGCCGTCTTCACGCGAGCGTTCGCGGATGAAGGCGACGAGACGCAGCGCGCCGTCTTGATCAGGCTGAGCTCGCGCATAGCCGGCCAGCGCCTTCGCGTAACGGTCGACGAGATCCGGACGATGCGCCGCGCGCGCCAGATTCAGCAACACGACGAGCGTTTCGTGATCGTGCGCGAACGCGGCGCCGTGTTCGTTGGCGGCCGCGAGCGCCTCATCTAGCAGATTGCCCGATTGCAAGGCCCGAATACCTTCGAGAAAGCACTGACGCTTTGCATCGAAGGTCGCAGCGCTCGCTTGCAGTCGGAACCAGCCGTTCGCCGCGCCGCGATAGTCGCCCCCATACATGGCGAAGCGCACCACTTCGCGGTTCCAGCGCGTTTGCTGCGCGGGGTCCTGTTCAGCGAGGCGCGCATAGAGTTGGCCGGCGAGCTGTTGCGCGTTCACCGAGGCGGCTGCTTCCGCCAGCATCTGCAGATCGGCATTCGACCACGTCAGCGCCGCCGCATTCGTGAGCTGCGTACGCAAACGGGCGAGCGCGGCATCACGGCCCGGATCGTTGGCGGGCAGCGCAAACGTCTCGCGCGTATCGACGGTCAGACGCAGCAACTGCGCCGCGCGGCGCATGTGATCGCTCGGAATCGCTTCCATGCGGGCGGCGATACGGCGCGCGTCCTCGTTGCGGCCCAGACGCACGTACTGCGTGCCGAGCACCGAGAGGATTTCCGTGTTGTCGGGCTGCACGCGCAGCCATGCTTCGAGGTAGGCGATGCTGAGATCGCTCGGCGCGTCGGTCGACGTCATCCGGCTACGCAGGCCGCCGCGCGGATGCACGAGATACAGCGTGATCAGCACGACGCCCGCGAGCAGCAGGACGAGCCACGTGGGCGCGATGCGAGGGCGATTAGCGGCCACAGGCGACCTCGACTGACTGGTAGTTCAGTTTCTGTCCGACGTCAGCCGCTGTATCGAAACGCAGGAACTCGCCGTCGCGACGCGTGGCGACAGCCTGCTTGTTGACGCTGACCTTGCACTGCTGCGCGTTGGCCAGTTTCACGAATGGCTGGTAGTGACCGGCGAATTCGAAACGCACGCCCTGCGCCGTGCGCCGGAAGTTGCGCACGAAACCGTTGGCTTCGCCGATATACGGCGCCGTCTGTGTGGCCGCCGCGCTGCCGATCGCAAAGCGGGCGTTGCCGCCGTCGATATGGATATACGTGCCGTCCGGACCCGCTGCAAAGCCGGTCACGCCCGACGCGTTATCGAGCGACGGTTTGGCCGCTTGCGGCCAGTGCAACTCACGCACCTCGCCGTTGCCGCGCACGATCCAGTCGCTCGCCTGCGGGCCCACCTCTTTCGCCACGGCGAACGTGTGCCAGTCGAGCACCTTGCGGATGTACTCGCTCACGTAAACCGGCATCACCGGCTGCTTGAGCACGGTTGAAAAGATCTGGTCGAGCGCGCGCAACGAGGCGACCTTGGTGCCGCTATACATGTGGTAGTAAATGTCGATCGGCTTGAAGCGCAGTGGCCGGTCGGTCATCGAGAAGGTTTCGAGCACGCGCGTAAAGCCATAGAACGGACCTTGCCAGTCGTTCGTGTAGACGTTCTCGTCCTGATTCGGCGCATACACCTGATACGCGCCCGGTCCCTTGTCCACGCCGATCGGCGCGATATTGGTCCAGCTATTTGCTGACCTGGTGATTACCGTGTCGCCGCCGTTGAAGTTGTAGACGCCGGCCTCGTACACCTTGCGCACGACGAACCCCGGCGGCCGGCAATCGCCGGACCATTGCAGCAGCACGGTCTTCTTTCCGGGCGGCGCGAGTCGCGTGTTGATGTAGTCGATCGAACCGGTGATCTCACGGTCGATATTGAAGTGATAACCTGGAATGTTCAGCGAGAACGCCGCGTCGCCGCCTCCGCGGTCCACCTGCGCGCCGGTCTTGCTGTCCACCTGCTCCCATTGGAACGGATGCGAATACGTGTGCGTGCCGATCTCGACATGCGGCAGCGCGAACATCTTGCGCGCGATCTCTTCGAGACGCGGCGAGATATCCGGATGCAGGCCCTTGGGGCCGACTTCGCCTTCGATCACCGAGAGCGTCATCGGTACCTGATAGCGGGTGAAGATCTGCTGATACAACGCTTCGCCGGAATAGTCGGGACCGGGAAATTCGGCGCGCGAGGCGAAACCGTCGCCGTCCACGTGCGACATGAGCAGACGCCGGCCGTTTTCGGTCGTGACGCTCGGCGACGGCATGTCCTGCAGATGCAGCGCCGCTTTCATGAACGCCATCGGCTGAATCGCCCAACGCTCCTGCTCGATGCTGTCGAGCGACGCCACGGTGTACGGGCTGAGCGCATAGCCGCCCCACGGCGTCAGCGCGACCTGATCGAGCAGCACGCCGTTGGCCGAGACGCGCAGCAACGGCTGGCTGCGCGAACCCACGCGCACGCCTTGCAGATCACGCGGCTCGGGCTTCGGGCTGATTTCGAAGCCGACCATCGGATCGCTCTTGACCACCGTGACCGGCGCGGCCAGGGTTCCCCCCACGGCTTGCAGGTCGAGCGCCGCGCCGGCCGAGCCGGCCGCGTCGAAGCCGAACTGGCCGAGGAACGCGACGGGAACGTGATCCGCCATGCGTGCCGCGACCCAGCGTTGCCACGCTTCGGGATCGGGCACCGCGCCGCGCTGGATCCACGCGACGACGCCCGCGTAGCGATCCGGCGTGATGGCGTCCGGCAGACGCGACGAGAAATCGGCGTACTCTACGTCGTAGCCCATGTAGTTGAGCGGCGTGGCCAGATCGCGCACACCCGCGCTCAGGTCGAGCGGATCCTGGGTGTCGCGGTCCTGCACGACGAGAATCTTGCGCGGCAGCACTTCGATCTTGCCGATGCCGACCACGTCGCGGGCCTTGCTCGTCACATAAGGCAGCATGCCGGCCGACACGACGCGCGCCGCCGTGTCGCGGGCGCATTGCCGGTCGTTGCGCGCGCAATATTCCACGGACACCACCGGCACGCCGCTTTGCTGCGTGAATGCGCGCGCATCCGCAATGCGTTGCGCGCGCAACGATTCGGGGACGTCGAGAAGCTGGCCGCTGTCGCCGAGTCCACGCATCAGCGAATCGCCGACTACCGCGTAGAGCGACTTCGCAACCGGCAGCGCGTTGCGCATGACGTCGGCGCCGCCCGCCACGAGGCGCGCGTCCGGATGCGCTTCATGAATGCGGCCGGCGGCGGCCACGGCCGCGGGCGTGTCGAGCAGGAAGCCACGATAGCCGCGCTGCCACAGCGGTTCGATCTGGCTGGAGAGGAATGCGTCGGCCGATCCGGCGGACTCGGCACCGGTGGTGCGGGCGATCCAGGTGGTATGCGCGAGCGGATGAGCGGCCGGGTCGAAACCCGTGGCGGGATCGACGACGACGGCATCGAATGCTTGCAATTCGCCGACAGGCGGATTGGCGGCATAGAAGAAAGCGAGGTTGGGGGCAGACGCGGCAGAGTTGGAGCGGGTCGCCGCGGCAGCGGACTGCAGCGGTGCAGCCTCCGTCTGTGTCACTGCATGAGTCGCAAGCGGTGCAATACCGGCCGCGCCAAGCATTACCGCTATCAAGGTGCGCGTAAGAAATCGTTCGCCCGCACGTCCGACCACCCCGCAAGAGTCCCCGCCGGCGCATGCCCGGGTCCGCTTCTTCATCGCCAAAATCTTTACCCCGTTCAGTCTGAACGCGAGCGGCGTTCTCCTTGTGGGGAGAATGTTTCCGCTAGCGGATTTTCGAGCCGGCCCGTCGGCATTATTTACATCGCGCAAAAACTGACTTTGCGCCGGATGCGATACCGACTTTTTGTCTGATTACTGGTAAGGCGGTGGAAGATAGCACATGACATGTGGCGTCTCAAGCTCGCTTATGTCGTCGGCGGAATCTGGATTGTTAAATAGTGGTAAATGCATCCGCTTGAATTCAAAGGCAAACGATTGCGCACCTGAGCACAACCGATATCAAGTGTTGCGGCTGCTTAAAATCGATTCGTCAAGGAGATCCGCAATGTGTTGGAAAACCGCTGCAGCAGGCAGATCAATCTTGCTGGCGCTTAATCTTCCGATCAATAAATCGCGAGAAAGAGAGGCGTTGCCCTACTCTTTCTCCGCTCTTTCAAATATTTTTAAGCCCCGTCAAACAGGCGTATTTCGACCGGCGTTCAAGCTCGGCTCACCGCGGCATGCTGCAATAAATACCGAAACGCAAAACAGAAATCGATTTTTTTGGTTACTCTCGATGGGATTCGAATCAAACGACAAAAAAATAAATCGGCCCCCTAAAGAAAACTCAAGGGATGCCGTTAGCGCAGTTTGGGCAAACCCGGAGCGATCCGGCGACGCAAAACTATAGGGACTCCCTTGCGGGAGTTTGCCAGTTGCCCGCCGTGTCCACGGCGGGCCAATCGACAGCGGTTTCGAAAGACCGCGTCAGGAGGCTACATGCAAGAAAATCGGGGAATGGGTGCGGTTGCGGGTGTGCGTGCGGTCTTCGCGTTGGAATCGGCGGAAAGAACCCGCCTTGCGGGGCGCACCGGCAGGTGTCTGAAACGCGTCGGACTCATCGCAGGTCTGTTGCTGGGATGCCTCAACGGCACGGCCTTCGCGGCGGGCAACACGGCCACCAGTCTCGTCGTACCGTCCTACTTCAACGCCACCGGCAGCGTCGCGAACTGGAACAGTCTCGTGACCTCGGCGCGCAAAGTGCCGACCACCGCCATCCTGAATCCGAACAGCGGCCCCGGCGTCAAGGAAGATCCGAACTATGCCGCCGCCGTCGCCAAGCTTCGCGCCGCGGGCGGCAAGGTGCTGGGCTACGTATCCACCTCGTACGGAAAGCGCTCGCTCTCCGCGGTCGTGGCCGACATCAATACCTATGTGGCGCTGTATAAGGTGGACGGTTTTTTCATCGACGAGATGACGTCCGATAGCCAGATGTCGCACATCCAGTTCTACCAGTCGATCTACAACTACATCAAAGGACTGAACGCTACCTACTCGGTGACGGCCAATCCGGGCACCAACATTCCAGAACTCTACGCAAGCCTGCCGACGGCCGACCAGTTCGTCGTGTTCGAAAGCACTGCGAAGAGTTACGCAAAATATCAGCCGATGGGCTGGCAAGCCGCCTATCCGAAGAACCGCTTCGTGCACATGGTGTATGGCGCGACTGCCGCGCAATTGCCGGGCGTCGTGCAATACGCGAAGACGCATGGCGCGGGCGGCGTGTATGTCACGTCGCTTGCCGGGGGCAATCCGTATAAGGCATTGCCGCCCTACTGGAACGATGAAGTGACGGACGCCGCCGCGCGTTGATGAGCTGACTCATATTGACATGCTGCTTGCTGCGGCCGGTGACGCCGGCCGCGCACCTCTTATAGCCCACATTCATTCGTGAACGCTCGGGTCTGGAACGCCGGCCGCCGCCGTGTCGAAATCCGCGTTGTGGATACGACAGCCGCATTCTCGCCGCCGGCTTCAAACGAAATTTCCTTCACGCCGACGCGCCGATCAGACGCACGCCCTCGCACGCCCAGGTCTGGGCACACGTATTGCTCTATTCCGCTCGCCGGCAAATAACCCGTCAAAGCACGCAGTGCCCACAACGAGTCGCCGTTTTCCATTTCAATCCAGCAATCCATCGGTGGGAGGCCCCATGCTTCGATACGCTGCAATCTTCTTCATCATCGCAATCATCGCCGCGGTATTCGGCTTTGGCGGCATTGCCGCAGGCGCGACGGAAATCGCCAAGGTCCTGTTCTTCATCTTCGTGGTGATCTTCCTCGTCACCTTGCTGATGGGCGTGATGCGACGCTGATGAACGCTTCGACCGTTTAGGCGGAAACACACCTGCCCCGGCGCGAGAATCAGCAATCCGTTGCAATACTTGCCGTACCGTATTGCAATTGTTGCTGCCCGCACCGGGGTTTTCATTTCCGGGCTCGACCTTCATCCATGCGTTCTACACAGCGCATTGCACCGCAGCACTTCCCCGCTCTTCGTTGTCGCTTCCTCGTCTTCACGCCGCGCGCGCAATCGGCGCACGCACGCTCAATCGATGCGACCAGTTAGCGAGCGTACGCGTCGCCACCGGCGGCTTGCTCAAGATCGCGCTGTCGTAACGCTTGCCGTCGAAGCGCACGAAATCGACGATACGAAACCCCTGTCCACGATAAAACGCGATCAGATGCGCTGCCGGTTGCGGCGTGTCGAGCGCAAGCTCGGCATAACCTCGCGTCGCGGCCCAATGATCGGCGAATGCGATCAGCAACGTACCGATACCGCGCGACTGCCACACCGGCTCGACCGCGAACTGGCGCATGCTGGCGATATCGTCGCGACGGTATAGATCGCACGCCGATTCACGGTCCGTCGCATAGAGCGTCATCGTGCCGACGATGCGCCCGTCGCACACCGCCACGTAGCAATCGCCGCGCGTTGCGCGCAAGCGTGTGGTCTCGACGGTCTGATCCACGCACGTGCAATTGAGGCCCATCGCGCCGAGCGGCGTGAAGGCCCGATGCAACAACGCCGTCAACGCGACGAACGAATCGCGTGCCGGATCGAAGCGGCGCAATTCGACACGGCCCATGCCGTGACACACGTAGTCGATACGAACGGATTGTTGCTTCGTTGCACGTCGCTTCACGTTGAGCACCTCGTGGTATCAAGATGCTCGAAGTGTAGATTTCGCGTGGGTGCGTCTCAAGAAAAAATGTCGTAAAAACTCACATGGGACTAGGCGCCGACGCATTAACCCAAAGCCGGCACGAGCTGCGGCCCGCCTTCGCGCAGACCGAGATGCAATTCCTCGCAGAGGAACGTTTGCAAGGTTTGCACGGCGGCCGCCTGCGCGCCGGTAACCTCGCGCATGAAGAGCCCGAAGTCCGCGGTGGGCGCGTCGGGCAAAGCGTCGCTTTGACCGAGCACGCGCATCGATTCCGAACGGATGTTGCCGTCGAGCAGCACCGACACGCCGAGCCCCGCTTCAACCGCGGATTGCACGGCCGGCAGACTAGTGCTGGTGCACACGATGCGCCACGCGATCCCCGCGCGCCGCAGCGCCGTCAACACCTGCTGCTGCCACAGACACGCGCCGCCGAATGCCACCACCGGCAACGCGGCCTGCGCGTCGCGGCTGAAACCGCGCGCGCCGACCCAGAAGAGCGGTTGCGTCCATGTGAGAAGCGGCGTCGCGTCGACCAGCGCGGGATCGCCGACCACCACGTCGAGGCTGCCATCCGCGAGCCGGTTCGACAGCGCCGCACTGCTGTCAACGACGATCTCCAGCGCCACTTGCGGATAAGCGATCGAAAAGCGCCGCAACGCCCGCGGCAAACGACCGACCGCAATGTCCTCCAGCATGCCGAGCCGCACGGTGCCGGACACCTGACCTGCGCTCAACGCGCGGCGCGCATCGGCGCCCGCGCCGAGTATCGTGTGGGCATACGGCAGCAACAAGTGACCTGCTTCGGTAAGCTGCACGCCGCGCGGCGAACGGTCGAGCAGACGCTGGCCGAGTTCTTCCTCGAGCCGGCGCAATTGCATGCTCACCGCGGCCTGGGTCCGCGCGAGGCGCGTCGCCGCCACGCCCACTGCGCCCGTCTCGGCCACGGTGACGAAGGCGCGCAGCAGGCTGCTGTCGAGATCTCGGGTCATAAAGGTACTTGAAGTCAGCATAAGAAATATCAACTTATCTTAATACCGCCGGCACCGATAAGATAGCGATGACGAACTCCGATCGAGCGCCAACTCACCAGACGACCATGCAGGACACCACCCTCCAAGCCGCGCTGAATCCCGCGCAAACCAGCGTCAAACCCGCCCGCAGCGCGGCCGGGGCGGCGTTGCTGTGCGTACTGTCGATGTCGTGCGTGCAATTCGGCGCCGCGCTTTCCGCGCCGACGATGGCCACCTACGGTTCACTCAGCACCACATGGTTGCGCCTGTGCTGGGCGGCATTGGTGCTCGCCTTGCTGGTGCGTCCGCGCTTGCTGAGATACTCGCGCGCTCACTGGACTGCCGCCGGCGTGCTCGGCGCGGCGATGGCGGGCATGACGCTGTGCTTTTTCGCGGCGCTCCAGCGCATTCCTTTAGGACTCGCCGTCGCGATCGACTTTCTCGGGCCACTCGCCGTCGCGACCTTCGCGGTCCGTCGCGCGCGAGCCTTGCTCTGGCCCGCGCTGGCGATTGCCGGCGTCATACTGCTTTCGCGTGATCGCGCCGGCTGGATCGGCGAACCGCTCGGCGTGCTGCTCGCCTGCGGCGCGGCGCTCGGGTGGGGCACCTACATCGTGTTGATGAAGAAGACCGGCACCTTGTTCGCTGGACTCGAGGGACTGTCGGTATCGCTGATCGCTGCGGCACTCGTGGCCACGCCATTCGGATTGGCGCAAAGCGGTCTGCATGTCGAGACGGGCCAGATCGCGGCGACGGCGGGCCTCGCGGTACTGGTCCCGCTGTTGCCGTACGCGCTGGAAATGGTGGCGCTGCGGCACATGCCGGCCGCCTCATTCGGAATCCTGATGAGCGTCGAACCGGCGATCGGCGCGTTGGCCGGCTTCGTCGTACTGCATCAGCCGATGGGGGTTTTACAGATAGCGGGCACGTTGCTAGTGGTGACCGCAAGCGTCGGCGCCGTATTGGCGACGCGCTGACAGGCGCGGCGCGAGGCGTGCGCTTCGGCGCGGCAAGACCGCACACTCAACTCAGGCGATGTTTTCCGCTTCGTAAAGACGCCGGCCCGCGGCATCCTTCGCGCCAAGGGTCGGTTCGAAATCGATCGGCCACTCGACGCCGATGTCGGGATCGCGCCATAGAATGCAGCGCTCCAGTTCGGGAAACCAGTATTCCGTGGTCTTCCACAAACATTCGGCAAAGTTGGACAGCACGACGAAACCGAGCGCGAAGCCCGGTGGCGCCCAGATCTGCCGATAATTGGCCGCGCTCAAATACGCCCCGCACCACTTGCCAAAATTCGGCGAATTGAGCCGCACGTCGACGGCAACCGCAAAGACTTCGCCCACCACGACCCGCATGAGGCGACCCTGAGGACGTTGCACCTGATAGTGCAACCCGCGCAACACGCCATGCACCGCACGCGAATGCCGGTCCTGCACGAACTGGAAAGCTTGCGAGAGGTCGTCGATAAACTCGTCCGCGCTGAAGCTCTCGAAGCAGAAGCCGAATTCGTCGCAAAACACCTCGGGCTCGATGAGTTTCACCTCCGGCAATGCCGTCGCGATCACCTTGTTGCCCATTGCTGCTGTGCTCGTAAGAAGCCTGACCGGCGAAAACGCGGCCGCCACGACGGACGCGCCCAACTGTCGTAAGGCGCCCCGCCGCCGGCACGGGCACCTGCATGAATATTACGCCTCGCTCGCCACGCGGCTGCGCGCGCGATATTCGGTTGGAGATAGCGCCATGCGCTTGCGGAAAATCTTCGCCAGACGATCGCCGTTGCCCGTGCCGCTGCGCCGCGCAATCTTGTCGACCGGTAGTTCGGTCTCGGTCAGGAAGTTGCAGGCAATGCGCAGTCGGACCTGCAGCAGATAGTCCGACGGCGTGACCTGCATTTCATGCTTGAAGCGCCGCAGGAAATTGCGCTCGCTCATCGCCGCGACCTGCGCGGCGTCGGCCACTGAAACCGGACGATCGCAATTGGCCTCCATCCAGCGCGCCGCGGCACGGATCTTCTCGGCCACGCTGAGCGTGCCGCCTTCCGCCGGCAACGGCACCCAGGTTGCAGCCATGCCAGGCATCACACGGTCGGCAACGCTGCGAGCAAGCTCGGCACCGAGATCGCGTTTGATGAACATGAGCGCGCTGCGGGCACAATCGTTACGATCATTGGACGCGTTGAGCGCGGACTCGCCGGTGACATTGTTGAGGTAGCGGCTCACCTGCAGTCCGTCGCTATCCGTCGGGCCAGCCGCTTCCAGCACGAGCCGCCCTTCACCGATTGTTTCGATCGCACGAGTGCGCGATTGCACCGAACGCAGCCAGCCCAGCACGCGCTCGTCGCGCGCGGCCACATGCGCGCCGTAGCCGCCCGCGATGAACAGCACGTCGAAACCGCTGGCAAAGCGCGCGTCGATACGGTCAGTCCAGATGCGCGCGGAAGAAGAACTGGCGACGCTGCCGCCGTCCATGGAAAGGAATTGCACTTCGTAAGGCTGTTCTTCACCGGCGCGCGAGCCCGAGAGTTCGTTTGCGGTCTGGAACATCTCCACCACGGTGCCTGGGCCGAGCAGCCAGAAGCCGTCGAACAGCAGCACGCCGATTCGCCGCGTTGCACTACGCACGTTCAGCGTCGGCGTATGTAACCAGGTGATCCTCGCAGTATCAAGGTGCATGTGCGGCATGATATTTCCCCAAACTGTCGTACATTGTGGACCCCGATCGCCGTTAGCAGCCACTATGAGCGAAATGATTTATTGCCGGCAGAATCACGGCAAGGCCACTTAACGGATTAAGCGTGATGTTAGCGGAATGGATCGCTATAGTAAATTTGAAAAACAAATTACTATCGAGAAACAGAATGTATGAAGAAAACCGTAATCTTGCGTTTGATATGAGAACGGCGGGTCGCGCAGCCGCGACAGCAAACCATGCTGGCGCGATTTTCGCCATCTGGCGGGGAAGCCACGTGCAGCCTTGATCTTCAGGCATCGGCGCGCGTGAACCGAGCCTGTCGGCAGGGATTCGATTTGTGACCCGCGTATGGCGGAGCGTCATCCAAAAGTGTTTCAAACTTGAACTCCAAACCTCCCAGATAATGACCGTTCAATAGCGGCTTTATTCGCAAATTGGGAATTTATCGACCACCCGATGCAATCGAACCCGTATTTAACGAATCGATCGCGATTTAGATTTGGAATCGCGATTCTCGAACGCCTAAAAATGTTTCTATATTGAAACATTGGCGGTTTTATACGTATGAACAATGCGAGGTTGCGGCGCACAATTCCGGCAAACATCAGAGGATTGAACGCCGGCCGTGGCGAGTGCGGCAGGCGCGTTCCTTAAACAAAGTTTCATCCGTGGATCGTGCTCTTTAAGGATTCGCCAGACGCGGCAGCGACATAATTTGTGCATCGTGATAGCCGCAAGGAGCCAGCACATGTCGCGCCCCATGAGCATCGAGAGAGTCAACGAATATGGTCAGCACGCGGTTCGCATCGCCATCGCAGACAGCGCCGTGCTGCTCGACGTGGCCGATCTGGACGCCGTGATCGAGCACCTCAGCGTCCTGCGGGCCGGCATGCGCCCGGAAGTGCCCAAGGAGCCGCTGCGCACCCACCAGTACGTGATCGAGATCGACCCGTGCTGGCATGCGGAGAAGCATCCGCTGCACGATGGCGCCGTGCTGTTCCTGCGGCATTCCGGTCTCGGCTGGGCCGGTTTCGCACTGCCCACCGAAAGCCTCGCCAAACTGCACCACGCGCTCACGCAGCAACTGGAAGCGTCGCTGGAAGTACACGGCATGCTCAACTGAAACACCCGCAGGCAGGCTTGTTGCGTTTCACGCAGGACTGCGTTTCAGATCACGCGCGCAACGCGTTACGCAGTCCACCTATACTTCAGTGGCCGCGTAGCTGCGGTTACTTTCATTCAAGTCTCTTTCGCAAGCGCGGCTTTGTCCGCGCTCTTTTTTTGTCCATTGCTTAGTTTTGCTGACAGTTCTCCTGGAATCGGCAAGCCGTTCGCGCGTACAGTTCATGAACATTGCACAAAATTAAAAAAGACTTAATGCACCTAGCAGCGCGGATTTATCCGCCATCGCCGATGATGCACCCATCGCCCTTCTCTACTGTTCCAACATGAACCAGCTACAAGCGATGCGTGTCTTCACACGAGTAGTCGATCTCGCCAGCTTCAATCTCGCGGCGAGACAGTTAGGCATGTCCGCGGCCGCGGTCACGCGCAGCGTCGGCACGCTGGAAGCGCATCTGAACATGCGCCTATTGAACCGCACCACACGCAGTCTTTCGCTGACGGACGTGGGCCGCGAATATCTCGATGGTTGCCGCGCGATCATCGAGAAACTCGACGAGATGGAATCGAATCTGCTGGAGACCACGCGCGACCCGCAGGGCACGTTACGGATCGCCACGCCCATGACCTTCGCCACCGCGGGCTTGGGCGCGCTGCTTGCCGCCTACCGCACGCTGCATCCGCGCGTGGACTTCGACGTGACGACGTTCGACACGCAGATCGATCTCGTGGAAGGCGGCTTCGACGTGTGCTTCTCCGACGACCGGCGCCTCGCCAATTCCACGCTGGTGAGCCGCACACTCACCAGCGTCGACGAACTGACGGTTGCGTCGCCCACTTATCTTGCGCGCAACGGCACGCCACGCGACCCCGCTGCTTTGAACCGGCATGGTCTGCTGACAGTGTCCGACGGTTCGCCGCGAGCCTGGGAATTCGCGGACGCCGACGGCATCTACCGCGTCAACACCGGCAGCGCGCTCACCGCGACCAGCAGTGCAATGGTGCGCGTGGCCGCGCTCAACCATATGGGCATCGCCTTGCTGCCCATGCCGATCATCGCCGACGATCTCACGCGCGGTGCGCTGGTCCCCGTGCTCGAACAGTTCGAGATCAACGGCGGCCCGCGCCAGGTGTCGATTCTCTACTCCGGCCGCAATTACCTGTCGATGCGCGTACGCAGCTTCATCGACTTCGCGGTCAGCCAGTATCGCGCGCCGGACCGCCCGGTTGCACTGCGCGCGGTCGCCTGAAGCGGGCGCACGCATCATGCCCAGGATATTGACGATTGAAGATGACGAGCTGATCGCTCACGACATCGTTCGCACGCTCAGCGCGAGCGGTTTTTCCGTCGATGTGGCTCACACCGGCCGCGAAGGCATGGCGAAAGTGATGGCGGGCGATTACGACGTCGTCACGCTCGACCGCATGCTGCCCGATCTCGACGGTCTGACGATCGTCGCGACCATGCGCGGTGTCGGCATGGAAACGCCCGTGCTGGTGATGAGCGCGATGTCCGATGTCGATCAGCGCATTCGGGGCCTGCGTGCCGGCGGCGACGACTATCTGACCAAGCCCTTCTCGCCCGATGAAATGTTCGCACGCGTCGAGGTGCTATTGCGGCGGCGTCCACGTCACGCGAAAGCTGAAACGATGCTGCGCAACGGCGCGCTCGAACTCGATCTGGTGCGCCGCAAAGTCACCCACCGTCAGCGCGAGCTCGATCTGCAACCCACCGAATTCCGCGTGCTCGAATTCATGATGCGCCACACCGGCCAGGTGCTCACACGCACGATGATTTTCGAAGCCGTGTGGGGTTGTCGCTTCGACCCGGGTACGAATCTGATCGACGTGCACGTGGGGCGTTTGCGCAAGAAAGTCGAGATGCCCGGCGAACGTCCCTTGATTCGCACGATTCGCGGCTCGGGCTATCTGTTCGGCTGACCCAGGCGCATTCGCATTTCTGACGAGCAAGCTTTGGCGCTGCATGCAGCGCCAAAGCCGTTTCAGCACGCCTATCGACGCAAACGCACATCACACGCCGCTTCCTAAAACTAGTTTCATTTGTTTTGTCCGCGCCTGTTAGGGCCCGCTCCCCAGAATGCCGTTACCGGGCCGCGCCATCGACGCGAGTCCCCATTGCCACACGCCCGCGCAGATTCAACCGCGCCTCTGAACGGAGCAGCCTTCGATGTTAAAAATAGTCCGGTTAGCTTTGACCCGGCCCTACACGTTTATCGTGCTCGCGATGCTGATCCTGTTGATCGGCCCGCTTGCCGCATTGCGCACGCCGACGGATATCTTCCCCGACATCCGCATTCCCGTGATCAGCGTGGTGTGGAATTACGCCGGCCTGCAACCGGACGACATGTCCGGGCGCATCGTCACGTACTACGAGCGCACGCTCGGCACCACCGTCAACGACATCGCGCATATCGAGTCGCAGTCGTTTCGCGGCTACGGCATCGTGAAGATCTTCTTCCAGCCGACCGTGGATATCCGCACCGCCACCGCCCAGGTGACTTCGGTTTCGCAGACGGTGCTCAAGCAGATGCCGCCCGGCACCACGCCGCCGCAAATCCTGAACTACAACGCGTCCACGGTGCCGGTGCTGCAACTGGCGCTGACCAGCAATACGCTCGACGAACAGAAGCTCGCCGACTACGCGACCAACTTCATTCGTCCGCAATTGCTGAGCGTGCCGGGCGTGGCGATTCCCACGCCGTACGGCGGAAAGACGCGTGAAGTGCAGATCGATCTCGACCCGCAGGCCTTGCAGGCGAAAAAACTCTCGGCGAACGATGTCGCCACCGCGCTCGCGCAGCAGAACCAGATCATTCCGGCGGGTACCGAGAAGATCGGCCGCTTCGAATACAACATCAAGCTGAACAACAGTCCGCTTGCTCTCGACGAATTGAACGCGCTGCCGATCAAAACCGTGGACGGCGCCACGATCTATATCCGCGACGTGGCGCACGTACGCGACGGTTATCCGCCGCAAGGCAACGTGGTGCGCGTGGACGGGCACCGCGCGGTGCTGATGAGTATTCTGAAGAACGGCTCCGCCTCCACACTCGACATCATCTCCGGCGTAAAGGCACAACTGCCGCGTATCGAAGCGACCTTGCCGCCCGGACTCAAGCTTGTCACGATGGGCGATCAGTCGACCTTCGTGAAAGGTGCCGTCAGCGGCGTGGCGCGCGAGGGCGTGATCGCCGCCGCGCTCACTTCGCTGATGATCCTGCTGTTCCTCGGCAGTTGGCGCTCCACGCTGATCATCGCGGCGTCGATTCCGCTCGCCGTGCTGGCGGCCATTGCCGGGCTCGCGGCAATGGGCGAAACGCTCAACGTGATGACGCTCGGCGGCCTTGCATTGGCGGTCGGGATTCTGGTCGACGACGCCACCGTCACCATCGAGAACATCAACTGGCATCTGGAACAGGGCAAGGACGTAAAGAGCGCGATTCTCGACGGCGCCGCGCAGATCGTCGCGCCCGCGTTCGTGTCGTTGCTGTGCATCTGCATCGTGTTCGTGCCGATGCTGTTGCTCGACGGCATTGCGCGTTTCCTGTTCGTGCCCATGGCCGAGGCCGTGATCTTCGCGATGATCGCCTCCTTCGTCCTCTCGCGCACTTTCGTGCCGATGATGGCGCAATACCTGCTGCGTGCCCATGCATCGGGCGGCCACGCGTCCGGTGAACTGGCCGCGACGATGGACCCGCATGGCGGCCACTCCCACGCCGCGCCTTCGCGCAATCCGCTGGTGCGCTTCCAGCGCGGCTTCGAGCAGCGCTTCGAACGCGTGCGCGGCGTGTACCGGATCGTGCTCGGTCTCGCGCTCACGCATCGCAAACGCTTCGTGACGGGCTTTCTGATCGTGGTGGGGGCGTCGTTCCTGCTCGCGCCGTGGCTCGGCCGCAATTTCTTCCCCGATATCGATTCCGGCGAAATTGCGATCCACGTGCGTGCGCCGATCGGCACACGAATCGAAGATACCGCCGCGCAGTTCGATCTGATCGAGAACGCGGTGCGCCGCGCAATTCCGCCGGACCAGTTGCGCAGCATCATCGACAACATCGGCTTGCCGAATAGCGGGATCAATCTCACGTATAACAATAGCGGCACGGCTGGGCCGCAAGATGGCGACATTCTGATCTCGCTGAACGAAAATCATCGGCCCACCGCGGACTTCGTGCGCACGTTGCGTGAAACCCTGCCGCGTCAATTTCCGGGCACGACGTTCGCCTTCCTGCCGGCCGATATCGTCAGCCAGATTCTGAATTTCGGCGCACCCGCGCCGATCGATCTGCAAGTGGCCGGTCCGAACCAGGCCGCCAATCACCGGTACGCGAATGAAGTCATGCGCCGCATGCGCATGATTCCCGGCATTGCCGATACGCGCATGCAACAGGCGTCGACGTATCCGCAGTTCACCGTTTCCGTGGACCGCTCGCGCGCCGATCAGCTCGGCATTACCGAACAGGATGTCACCAACTCCGTGGTGGCGAGTCTGTCCGGCACGAGCCAGGTGTCGCCGACGTACTGGCTCAACCCTAACAACGGCGTGTCGTATCCGATCGTCGCGCAGACGCCGCAATATCGCATGACGTCCCTGTCGAATCTGAACAACCTGCCCGTGACCGGCAAGAGCGGCCAGGCGCAGATTCTCGGCGGCATTGCGACGATTACACGCGGCGTGGGCAATGCGGTGGTCTCGCACTACGACATCGAACCGCTCTACGACGTGTTCGCGACAACCCAAGGCCAGGATCTCGGCGCGGTGGCGGCGAAGATTCAGAGCATCCTGCACGCGACGGAGAAAGACGTGCCCAAGGGTTCCATCGTCACGTTGCGCGGACAGGTGCAGACGATGAATAGCGCGTTTCTCGGTTTGTCGCTCGGTCTGGTCGGCGCGATTGCACTGATCTATCTGCTGATCGTCGTGAACTTCCATTCGTGGAGCGACGCGTTCGTGATCGTCACCGCATTGCCCGCAGCGTTGGCCGGCATCGTCTGGATGCTGTTCACCACGCGCACGCCGCTCTCGGTGCCGGCGTTGACGGGCGCGATTCTGTGCATGGGCGTGGCGACCGCCAACAGCATTCTGGTGGTGAGCTTCGCGCGTGAACGGCTGGCCGTCACCGGCAACGCCTTGGTCGCCGCGATGGAAGCGGGCTTTACGCGCTTTCGCCCGGTGTTGATGACCGCACTCGCGATGATCATCGGCATGGCGCCGATGGCGCTCGGTCTCGGCGACGGCGGCGAACAGAACGCGCCGCTCGGCCGCGCCGTGATCGGCGGCCTGCTTTGCGCGACGTTCGCCACGCTGCTGTTCGTCCCCGTCGTATTCAGCATCGTGCACCGGCGCGACGCCGCCGCTCACCGCCCTTCGCACGATCACTCTTCTTCCGAACCCGGAGTCCATCATGTCCACTGAGATCGAGATCAATTCGCCGAAACGGCTGCGTCATCTGAAACTCATCGGTATCGTCGCGCTGCTGGCGGCAGCGGGCATCGTGGCGAGCGGCGTTGCCAGCCGCGTGCATGCGAAACAGGAATTGACCACCTGGTCCGCCCAGCAAGCCGTGCCTACCGTAGTGGCTTACACACCTAAGCGGGACCTCGACGCGCAAGCACTGGTGTTGCCCGGCCGTCTGTCCGCCTTCGTCAATGCACCGATCTATGCGCGGGTGTCGGGTTATCTGCATGCGTGGTACGCGGATATAGGCACGCATGTCAAAGCCGGGCAGTTGCTCGGCGAGATCGATACGCCCGACCTCGACCAGCAATTGCAGCAGGCGCGCGCCGATTTGCAAAACTCGGTGGCCAATGAAAAACTCGCGGCGTCCACCGCGCGCCGCTGGACGCAGATGTTGCAGCAGGACTCCGTCTCGCAGCAGGACGCCGATGAAAAGACCAGCGATCTCGTCGCCAAACAGGCCACCGTCGCCGCCAACGAGGCCAACGTGCGGCGCCTCGAAGCGCTCGAATCGTTCAAGCGCATTACCGCGCCGTTCGACGGCATCGTCACGGCGCGCACCACCGACATCGGCGCGCTCATCAATGCGGGCGGCGGCAATGGGCCCGAACTGTTCTCGGTGTCCGACGCGCATCAGCTGCGCGTCTACGTGAGCGTGCCGCAGGATGAAGCGGCCGCGATCCAGCCCGGCATGAGCGCCACGCTCACGGTGCCCGAGCGGCCGGGCGCGAAGTTCAACGCGAAACTCGTCGACACCGACGACGCCATCACGCCGTCTTCCGGCACCTTGCTGGTCCAGCTCGCGGTCGACAATCACGACGGTTTGCTGATTCCCGGCGAGTACACCGAGGTGCATTTCGCGTTGCCGACCAACGCGCACGCGTTGTCGATTCCGGCGAGCTCGCTGATCTTCCGGCAGAACGGTTTGCAGGTCGCCGTGGTCGGCAAGGGCAATCGAGCGGAGCTCAAGCCCGTATCGATCGCGACCGATCTTGGCACGCACGTCGAAATCGCCTCGGGTTTGAACGCCACGGATCGCGTAATCGACAACCCGCCCGACTCGCTCGCATCCGGCGATAAAGTGCGCTTGCAGACCAGCCCGAGCGGCACGAGCGACACCGCCCTGGCCGGCCGACGCACGGTGGAGAGCACTCATGGATAAACGCCGTCTATGCATCGCACTGGCGGCCGCGGCGTTGCTGAACGGCTGCTCGTTCGCGCCGACTTATCACGCGCCGCCTACCAGCATCCCCACCACGTTCAAAGAAAGCGGCCCGTGGCAGCTCGCCCGACCCGCTGACCGCGTGCCACGCGATGCGTGGTGGAGCGTGTATCGCGACCCCGTGCTCGACCATCTGGAAGAACAGGTGGCCGCCGCGAACCCCGACGTCGCCGCGGCGATGGCGCGCCACGACGAAGCCGCGGCCGATCTCTCGCAGACGCGTTCGGGCCTGTTTCCGACCATCGGCGCCGAAGCCTCGGTCGAACGCCAGCGGCAGTCGGATAACCGGCCGCTGCGTGGCGCGGGACAGCCTGCGGTGTACGGCGCCAATACCGTCGACGTCGGCATCGCCTACGACCTCGACCTGTGGGGCAAGGTCCGCAATGAAGTGGCCGCCGGCCGCGCCGCGATGCAGGCCAGCGAGGCCGACCTCGAATCGGTGCGTCTGAGTTTGCAGGCGAATCTCGCGAGCGCCTATTTCAACCTGCGCGGCCTCGATGCCCAGCAGCAACTGCTAAACGATACGATCGACACCTACCAGCGCGCCCTCACGCTCACGCTGAGCCGCCACGCCGGCGGCATCGCATCGGATCTCGATGTATCGCGCGCGCAGACGCAACTCGACACCGCGCGCGCTTCCGCCGACGACATCGCCGCGCAGCGCGCGCTCTTCGAACACGCGATCGCCAGCCTGACCGGTGCGCCCGCGTCCAGTTTCACGCTCGCCGCCGTGACCGACTCTGCCTACTTGCCGTCCATTCCGACCGGCGTGCCGGCGGCGCTGCTGCAACGGCGCCCCGATATCGCCGCGGCCGAACGGCGTGTTGCCGAGGCGAACGCGCAGATCGGCGTCGCCAAGGCAGCGTTCTTTCCGGACATTTCGCTCGGCCTCGACGGCGGCTATCAAAGCGACACGCTCTCGCCGTGGCTGATCGCGCCGAACGAAATGTGGTCGGTCGGGCCGAGCCTCGTATTCACGCTCTTCGACGGCGGCCGCCGCGCGGCGATCACCGATCGGGCCCGCGCCAAGCTCGCGGAAAATGGCGCCAAGTACAAGGCCGCTGTGCTGCTCGCCTTCCAGCAGGTCGAGGACAACCTCGCGCAACTGCATCATCTCGGCGACGAGGCCACGAAACAGAACGAAGCGCTCATCGCTGCGCAACGCACGTTGACGCTGTCGATGTCGCGCTACCGTGACGGCGTGGTCAGCTATCTCGACGTGGTGACGGCGCAGACTACCGAACTCGATACGCAGATCTCGGCGCTGAACCTCAATACGCGGCGTTTGCTGGCTTCCGTGGCGTTGATCGAGGCATTGGGCGGTGGCTGGTCGGCCGACGCCGCCAGGAGCGCCCCTGACGTCCAGGCGGCGCAGGCACAAACGCACGCGAACGCCGCTAAAGCACGCGTTGCCGACGCCGCGGGTTAACGCGTCCCACGGTACATAAAAAAAATCGCCGGCTCATCACCGGCGACTTTTGCGTTTGCGCGGGCGCTCGCGTCGAGCGGATAGTCCGCTCGCTTCGCTCAGAACCTGTGCCGCACGCCGACGGCCACCACGGCCTGCCGGTTGTTCGAAGAGGCCGCCAGCGAATAGATCGAGGCATTGCCGAGCACCGCGATGCCGTCCGCACCCGACACGTGCTGGTAAACGCCTTCGAGATACAGATCGGTGCGGCGCGACAAGGCGTAATCCGCTTGCAGCATGAACTGATTCCATTTCGGCGAGACGCTCTTGCCCGCGTCGCTGAAATGTCCGTCGGTAAATGTATAAGAACCGCCGAGTGTAAACGCGGGCGTTAGCGCGTAGCGGGCGTTCAGCTCGTAATTGTTGAAGGTCAGCAGATCGCCATTGAGCGTGGAATAGGCGCCGCCTTGCATGATCTGATGCGGGTCGTCGAGCATCGTACGCGTGAAGACGAGGCCGACCGTCGCCGCGCCGAACGTATAGCGCCCCGCCGCGCCGAGAATGCGTTGACGCGCGCCGGTGAAGGTCGCATCGCCGTCGCTGCTGCTCACCGCGCCACCCGTATTGGCGGGCTGATTGACGCCGCCCGGCTGGTTGATCTGCAGATACGCGACGGCCAGATTGAACGGACCGCCCGCCCACTGGGCGCCGAGGCTATAGGCGTTGTTGTTGCTGAAGCCGCCCGCCGCGTTGCTGAACGCGTAGGCGCCGCCGACCGTGAGACCGTCATAGGTCGCACTGCGGAATTTCAGCGCGTTGTTCATGCGCAGATCGTTGTTGAGGTTGTCGTTATCGAACGGGTGATCGGCGATATTGCCGCCGAAGCCCGAACCGGTCGCCGACAGCGGCGCGACGAAATCCACCAGAAAGTCGTATTGCCGACCCAACGTCACAGTGCCCCACTGCTTGCTCGCGATACCCACCCATGCTTGCCGGCCGAACTCGTCCCCGCCGTTGGAGAATTTGCCGCTGTCGATATTGAAGCCGTTCTCGAGATCGAAGACCGCGCTCAATCCGCCGCCCAGATCTTCGTTGCCGCGCAGGCCCCAGCGATCCGTGCTCACGTTGCCGCTTTCCATCATCCAGTTGCTTTTACCGCCGGCGGCCGTCTTCTGATTGCTGATGTAGTCGAGACCCGTATCGAGCGTGCCGTAGAGCGTCACGCTGCTTTGCGCATGTGCTGCCGCACAGAAGGTGCCGGCCAGCGCGACGAGTGTGGTTGCCAATGCTTTGTTCATGTTTGATTCCGGGTAAGAGAAGGCGCCGGCCCGCGCATTGTCGGACCGATCCCGCACACCGTGCGGGTAGCCGCAATGTAGATAGACGCGGTGACACATCCGTGATCAAAACCAGCCGTTTCATGAAACGTTTTTTATCTTCGTGACATGCATCCGGCGAATGCCTGATTCATCGGCTCACGGACGCTCGAACGGATAAATATCTTTTCATGCACACACCGCCGATCCGCTAAAGCCGGTTGACTATCCTTCTCATCAACCGATCCACGAATGCAGTGAGATTCGCGCATCGGCCCATCCAACTTGATTTGTGAGGATTACGAACATGAAATCTCTGTCGCTCGCCATCGCTTTCATCGGCGCTACCGCAACGGCTTCCGCCTTCGCTCAATCGACCACGACACCGACCCAACAGCCCAGCGCACCGTCGATGCAGGTTGCCGCGAATAGCACCGCAGCGATCAATGCCGCCGGTTCGTGGGTTCCGCCGTATGGCCAGGCCACCGGCGAAAAGACGCGCGCGCAGGTCTATCGGGAACTGGTACACGCAGAGAAGGACGGCCAGCTCGCGTATCTGAACTCGACGATTTACGCGCACTGAGACGCCTGCAATGCTCGATCTCCGACCACGCGCCACTCTCGCGCTGCTGCTCGCCACCGGCCTCGCGGCCGCGGCCGCTTCGGCCGTCGCCGCGCCGCCGGTGGGCGGCACGCTCAGCCGTTCCACGACGCTGTCATCCGCTGGAAAGTGGAGTTCGCCGACCGCCACGAACGATCACGGCAAGACGCGCGCTCGGGTCTACCGCGAATTGATCAAAGCCGAGGGTGACGGTCAGATGAACTATCTCAACCAGCTCTACCGTTAATCGCACCACCCTCTTCCTCACCGACGATATCGATGACTCTTCGCACCGCGATCAAACGCTCCGCGCACTTCGCCGCGGCCGCTGTCGCAGCCGGACTCCTGTTGTCCGGCTGCGCGACGACACCTTCGAGCACTGCCGACAGCTGCGTCGGCCCACCCAGTTACTGCAACATCTACTTTGGCTCCTAAAAGGAAGAGCGCGCTACCCTCGCGGATAGCGCGCTCTTTTAATGACTGCTCCGATTCTAGAACGAGTGCCGCACGCCGACTCGGCCGACCACCTGTTTGCCGTTGGACGACGGATCGAAGCCGGCAATCTGCGCGACTGCGCCGCCGCTTGCTTTCTGCAGCGCGGCGAGTGCATACACGGCAGTACGTTTCGACAGTTCGTATTCCGCGCTCAGATTGAGCTGCTGATACTTCGGCTCCTGATTGGTGGCGTGATCCCGGCCATCCGTGTAGGTGTAGCCTGCTGCGAGATTGAGCTGACTAGTCGCGGCGAAAGTGCCGGCGATTTCATAGTTCTGGAATTTGACGTCCTGACCCGCGTCGCCCTGCTGGAAATTGACATTGGTAAAGTTGCCCATGACCTTGAACTTGCCGAGTTGATACGAAGCGCCGGCGGCAAAGATGCCCTGACTACGCGCATTGGCGAGAAAGTTGCCGTACACGGCATTGGTAAATCCTGGGCTGTTCTGATAGCTCTGAATCGACTCCTCCGGATCGTTGACACGCAAATAGCCCGCACCAATGGAAAACGGCCCATTCGTATACGCCGCCGCCGCGCTATAAGCCGCATTATTCGAAAACTGCCCTGCCTGACCGCCAAACGAATAGAGCGCTTCGCCGGTAAATCCGCCGATGGTGGGACTCTTGTACTTCACTGCATTGCTGATTGCAAAGCCGTTATCGAGGTTATCCATGTCGTTGGGATGGGAGAAATACCAGCCACCGTAGCTATCGTTGAGCGAGAACGGTTCAATGAGATCGACCACGGGATCCCACTGCCGCCCGAGGGTGACGGTGCCGACCGTCTGACTGGCGAGACCCACATAGGCGTTACGCGAGAACGCGAGCCCGCTGCCGAGACTACCGTTAGTCGAATTGAAACCGCTTTCGAGATCAAAAATAGCGGACAGTCCGCCACCGAGATCTTCTTTGCCTCTGAGCCCCCAACGGCTGCCTGCGCTCACACCGCTGGCCATCTGATAGAGACGGCTGCCGTTGACGTTGCTGGCGAAATCGATACCTGTGTCGAGGAGCCCATAGAGCGTGACGCTGCTTTGCGCGTGTGCCGACGACGCGATACCGACGCAAAACAGTGCCCCGACCAGTTGCGCCAGCTTCATCTTCTGATTCATGAATCACCTTCCATTTAATTGAGGATGCCTGAAAACAGCGACCGCATTGCAATGGATGCAGCCACGAGACGAATATATCCAGATCAGAAAACACCGCCCCTGCAAGACAGACTTTCAATAAATGCGTTGGATTTTCATGCCCCGATCATTGACGGGAGTGCATGAACGGGTCGAGCAAGCAGAGGGAACGAGAGAGAAGGAAGAAAAAGCAACGAACGCGTCCGCATCATGGACGCAGCAAACCAATTGGTTTAGAGAAGTACCGCGACGGCGCGCGCAGCGCCGCCGGAAGAATGACTGCTGTGTCACGAACGCGGAATGTGCGAGAGCACGGATTCCAAATGCACCACTACCTGAGATGCGCGGGGGACCCGCTTAAAGGCTAGCGGTGTAAAGCCGCTTTCTTTGCCTACTTTCTTTGCGGCAAGCAAAGAAAGTAGGTG
>NZ_JARESS010000047.1:0-62850 GCF_046027915.1 Paraburkholderia sp. RL17-347-BIC-D | reverse complement strand
AGACCGGATCGAAACCGCTCTCCCGTCGCGTACTCGCCAGAGACTCAGCTGTCAGGAAGGCGGCAAAATCCTGAGCAGCCTGTGCATGGTCAATGACCGCCAGCACATATTCCGTCTCGAGACGGAAGGTATGCGGCAATGGGCTGACGAGCACCGCCCCAGGGTTTTGGAGGACTTCGGTGCGCTGCGCGAAGGCAAGCACGCGCTTGTCTTTGGCGTCGCCCAGTGCCTCGACAGCCGGTGCTCCGCCTGAAAACTCGACAACGTTGGGGCGCAGGTCGCCAGTGAGACCAAGCGTCTCAAGCATGTGGACGAGATGACGCCCGACCGTCGACTGCCGCGTATCACCGGTATAGATCGCATTAACTTCACCCAAAGTCCGGCGCAGCGTTTCAATGGTGGAGATGTCGAATGCGCGCGCATCGCCACGGCATGCGAAGCAGGTCATCGTCGAACCGAGCGAGCCGGCCGGTGACACGCGATGCGGGAACGCCTGCTCAAGACGCTGCAACAATGCCGGCGTCAGAACCGTTAAATCGCAATGCCGCTGCGCCCGCATGGCTTCGCTAACGCGGTCGAAAGTCGCCCCCACGGCGGCAAAGTCCGCTAACAATGTTATCCGGTGGCGAGCCAAAAATGCATCGGAAACCATGCCAATCAAGCCACGTGCAGCACCGGCACTTTTGATAGTAAGTTGTTGCATCAAGCCTTCTGCCCCTGTCTCGACCGGTTGTACGGTGCTATTCCGCTGCAACCGCGTTACGCAGTGTGCCAACACCCTCGATCTCGACTTCGCATCGATCGCCGGCCTTCATGAACAACGGCGGGTTCCTTGAGAAGCCGATGCCGGCCGGTGTGCCCGAAATGATGATGTCGCCCGGCGCCAGCGCAAAGGGTTCGGAGCAGATGGAAATCAAAGTCGCGACATCGAAGATCATATCCGTGGTGACCGCGCTCTGCACAACACGTCCGTTAAGGCGCGTCTGAATCCGCAGGCCTCTCGCGCCAGCCGGCAATTCGTCCGCGGTGGTGATCTCAGGTCCGAAGGCTCCCGAACGATCGAAGTTCTTGCCCATCATCCACTGTGCCGACTTGAACTGATAATCGCGCAACGTTCCGTCGTTGAAAATTGAATAGCCGAACACGTGATCGAGCGCATGCTCTTTCGAGATGTAACGCCCCCCCTTGCCAATAACTACGACTAACTCGCCTTCGTAATCAAAGTGGTTCGATACCTTCGGCAATTGCAGCGCTTCGTCGTGTGCGACCCACGAAGATGGATACCGATGGAACAACACCGGATAGTCCGGTGTGGTCGCCTTAATCTCAGCAGCGTGATCAACGTAGTTAAGTCCCACGGCAATAGCCTTCGACGGCTTTTGGAGTGGTGTCAGAATGCGCAGTCCGAGGACCGGCTCGACACGCCTCGTCTGCTTCGCGATACTTTCCGCGCGGTCGATAGCATCGGGTCCCGACGCGAGCATCGCGTCTAGCGTGGCAGGAAGTCCTGCCGCGGTCAGATCAATGAAACCGCCAGCAGTGCGCACGCCGACGGCCGTCTGGCCATCTCTCGAAAACATAAAAAACTTCAAAGTCAATTCTCCAAATAATTCGGCACGCCTTGTTGTCAAGCAACGTGGCGTTCTCCATGTCAATCGCTCAGGCTGACAGCGGCGAGCGCGACCAGCGCACACTTTTCATCGTTGTCAGCGGTGTCTCCGCTGATGCCGATCGCGCCGCGAACACGCGTTTCCGTGTCGTGGATGAGTACGCCACCCGGGACGGGGACGACGTTGCCGTCAGTGAGTGCCGCAATCGCTGCAAAGAAATGCGGCAGATGGCCGACCCGTTCGGACATAACGCGGGTCGACTGTCCAAGACCCAACGCACCCCGCGCCTTGGCGGCCGCAATCTCGGCACGCATATTGCCGGAGTTGTCTTCGCGTTTCAGGGCAGTCAGGTGCCCGCCGCGATCCAGTACAGCGATTGTCATCGGCTGCAAGTTCAGTTTGCGCGCCTCGGACAACGCAGCGTCAATAATCCGCAGGGCTTGCGCCAAAGTAATGTCTGTCATGTCGCTACTCTTGATGATACTGATTGAATGGCTTAATGATGTTCGCAAAGACCCCAGAGGTGTCCTCGGTGGTCATGCCCTGCTCAACGTGCCCCGGTAGACAAGCGTGCCCGGGTCGGACTGGCGTGTCGCGGTATTGGCCTCATCGGCACGGTCGCCATCCTCATCCGAGATGCCTGTCCAGGAACGTAAGTGTCCGCCCCTGGGCGAGATCGTAGTCAGCCGGACTGAACCCCGCCGGACGAGCATCACAGCCGAAGCCATGCTTCGCGCCCGGATAGACGCAGATTTCGACCTCTGGCCGCGCCCCCCGCAGAGCATCCACATCCGCCATCGGCACGGACGCGTCCTGGTCGCCAAAATGCAGTAGTACCGGGCAGTTTGGTTTCTCGTCTCTCAAGGCCACCATTCCGCCACCGTACCAACCACAGGCGGCCTGGAAAATCCGCGTACGGGTAGCGGCAAGCCACGCCACATAAGCGCCGAGTGAATAGCCGACGATCCCGCACCGGGATGTCCCGAGCGCATCGGCAGCCGCTTCGATATCCGCAATCGTGGCGGAATCCGTCATCCGGCCGCGATACGCGCGACCCTTCATCCTTTCCTCCTCCGAATACCCCATGTCGACGCCACGCTCGATGCGATCGAACATCGCAGGTGCGACAACCTTATAGCCTCGCTTAGCGAAGCGATCCGCTACCTCACGGATATGCGCGTTGACCCCGAAGATCTCCTGCACGATAACCAACCCATACATAGAGACCTCCGGTCCCGCCTTATAGGCCGACAACTCAAACCCATCTTTCGCACACAAACTGATCTGGCTTCCCACAATATCGCTCCATCTGCTCTCGGTCATCGCTGACTTGTGTAAGGCTTATTGCTGACTTGCGTGCTGCCAAAGTGGTGACCATGCGAGGCTCCCACCGCCAACCGCCGATCCGCCTCAGGGAACCCCATGGCCCACTGTTGATCGCAGGAGGGTGGTCATATCCACGCCCATTCCAAACTGCGAATATCTCCAAACTCCCGCTTCACTTTCGTCCAGGAGGCGCCTCCGTCGCCGGAGCGGAAGACCTGCCCGAGCTTGGTGCTGCAGAAGATCACCATTGGATTCTCGGGATGAGGTGCAAACTTCCAGAGCGTGCTGTTGAGCTCTGTCGGCATGGGGACCTTGCGCCATGTGTCACCGTGGTCGTCGCTACGGAAAAGATAGCCCCAAGATCCCGGTGGCCCATTCCCGTTTGTGACAAAAATCGTTTGGGGGGCGTGAGGCGAGATAATCACAGAGCGCGTATACTGATTGGGCGCATCTAGAGGGATGTGGGACCACGTCTCACCCTCGTTGGTGGTCATGTGCAGGCCTTGGTCGGTCGCGGCGAAGACGCGCTCCTTAACCGACGAGACAGCAAGGCCGTGAATGTCGCCGGATATCAGTCCGCGAGTGGTCTGCTTCCATGTCTCGCCACGATCGCTCGAACGCCAGATGTGGTCAATCTCGACACCACCCCAGATCGTGTTCTCGTTCTTCGGATCGAACACAAACTTGGTGACGCGCGGATAGGTTACGGCGGCGCAGCTCTGCGCCAGACGTGCAGGAAGCCACTTCCAAGTCGTGCCGGCGTCAGTCGAGCAATAGAAAGCAGCGGGGCGTCGGGTCCCCGCGAGGATGAAATCCGGGTCCCATGGCGCGTGGGCAAGTGCCCAGACAGGCGTCCCACTCATCTCGTTGAAAAGTGGAACCCACCCCTCGTCGGCGCTACGCCAACGCATAATTCCGTTATCGGTACCTACCAGAAGTTCGCCCGGCCGAGCAGGATGCGAACTCAACGCCCACGCAGGCGTCACCGGATAATGAACTCCTTTCGTCATTCTGTTCCAAGTTTCGCCTTCGTCAGAGCTGGACCATGCCATCATCGTTGCAGTACCAATCACGATCTGCATTCGTGTTCTCCTTTTGTCTCATTTCCTTAGGTCGATTTATAGATGAAGGTGCGGGGCAGCCGGTAACCGGAATGTTTGCAGAGTTACCCTTTTGTTTGATCAAGCCCATCTGATCCGAACGGCAGGTAGTCGTGCAGTGTATGTCGGAGTCCCACGCGATCGCACGGCATCCGCAACGTGACACTGCGATAAGCCGTCGTCCGTCGCGGGGTTGCACGGAGACGACGCTGGCCGCATCGCCCCGCCTAGCCGATGGACCATAGGTCATCTTTGCAGCGAACGGATCTCTCGGGTCCGGCTGCCACCATCCAGTTGAGCCGCCGTGCCCATGGCGGCTTTGGTATTCCAGTGCTGTCCACCGCCACTCCTGCGGAGCGTCGGGCAACGGTGCGCGGCACTCCGCAGGACGTCGCTTCGCACGCCGGCGTAGCGTGGAGTGTTCCCGCACCGCCGACGTCGGCCCCATCAGATGGTTCACTGCCCCCGGCGGGCCTTCGCCAAGGCGCGAGCGCATGCGCAACGCACCGCCCAGCCTCAGTGCAGTCCCGATCGCGAGATCTGAATAGCGGGCTGCCCGCTTCGCGGGGCGCTCGATCAACAGATCGCCGACGACCTGCCGCGCTAGCGCTGCTTACGCAACAGCGGCCATTGGCTACGCCTCGTGTACCCCCGCCAGCGCCACCGCAAGCTTCGGATCGCCGGGCTCGGTAGCGTCGATTCGTCGCTCAGTTACGGACCGTTATAGACGCGCCACCGGCCGGCGGGGGGCCACAGCGCCTCAGCGTTTACGGCCCGATTGGCTGTGCCAGGATCGAGAGAGAGCCGCGCGATTCCAGAGGTTTTCAGGGTGATCCCTCCGGTCCTCGACAATCCGACGATTGCTACTGAGATCGTAAGAACGACAAGTGCGACGATTCGATTTTGTGCCATGGACTATGCGAAGCATCCCTTAGTTACCCATATGATTGAGTGCGTGACTAGCTTTCTCGATGTGTTCCTAAATGAACGTAAGGATGCAAGGCAGTTTTACGGAAATTGAGCCAATGGTTATTGCGAATCGCGCAAGAATCACCTTGCCTTAGCAGGGATATTTATGGATACGGTCCAAAACATGAGCGTACTTGTCCGCGTCGTTGAGTCGAACAGCTTCACGGGTGCCCCGCTGCATTTGAATGCGAACACAACGCACGTCTCGCGCGCGGTCTCGGATCTTGAGACGCATCTGCGTACGCCATTGCTCGATCGCACCACGCGGCGTCTCGCGCTCACGGAAGCCGGCGAGCGCTATCTGCAGCGTTGCGAGCAGATTCTTGCGTACGTTGACCAAGCTGAAGCCTGCGACGCTCATGCAAGGCCGTCCGGCAAGCTCAAGGTCCACACCATGACGAGTTTCGGTCAGCACTACGTCGTACCGGCCGTCGGCCGTTATCAGCAGCGCTACGCGGAAGTACATAGTGAACTGCCGGCGGCGCAGCGCGTGCCGGACTTGCTCGACGAGGGCTACGATGTCGCGCTCGTGCTGGGGGAGACTCTCCCGGATTCCGCGCTTGTATCGCAGCGTCAGGGCGGCGCCTTCAGCATTGTTTGCGCGTCGCCCGCTTACCTGGCGCGTAACGGCGTGCCGCAGATGCTCGCGGATCTAACTCGACATACCTGCCTGCAGGTGGTCACCGGTTTTCCCGGCCGACGAATGGATTTTCGATGGCCCGAACGGTCAGGAACGCCTTACATTCGAGATCGCGACCCTCCGAGTGAACGTGGCCGAAGCACAGGCGGTGGCTACGCGCGGGGGCATGGGCGTCGGTCTTCTTCCGATCCATTCGGCAATCAGCGGCCTGCGCAGCAGACGGTTAGTATCGGGGATGTCAGAATACACCTAGCAGAACATGAATCTGTACGCGTTGTACCTGTCGCGCCAGTACATCGACGCGAAGATCCGCGCTCGGGTCGAGTTTCTGCGCGCAGAGTTGCCAATCGCGTTAGCTGCAGATCAAGCCGAGTGGCGCGAGTTCGGCCGTCCCTGAAGTCGACGTGCATAACACGCCGAAAGCAACATTGACCGAGTTCGCCGAATGCCAGGGCCGACTATCACGAATTTGTGGCATCGCGCCATGCCCAGGCCGCACAGTTGGAACTGATCCTAATGGATAGCGATATATCGAATCGGAGATGAACTGTCACGGCCGGACGCTTAGCCACGCGCTACCGCAAGCGCATTCGAAACGGTCTGCCAGCATCAGGACTCCGATCGCCAGATCGGATACGGGCCGCCCGCTCGCCAAGGCGCCTACGATTGCGCGAGCGCGAACGCCTTGGGCGTGACCGACCGCGTCAGACTCCCTCGCCTGCACAGGCCTTCTCACGTGGGTCAATTCGTCACGCGGCGCGCCATTGTGTGCACGCGGCATACGTCGCTTTGCACATAAATCCGGCTCAGTGCGTATTATCAAAATCGTTCATTTACTCATGCATGCAACAATACCCCAGATGAGCAACGCCGCCGAGCGAATCGTCGCGTTTGTCTCAACCGCCACCGGCAGAATCCCTGGAGCTTCTACGCATAAAGAGCGCGCCACCTATTTCGACAACGCACGATACGTCTCAATCTAACTTTCATCCCACTCGCTGTCACCTAGTCATCCCGATTCACTTTTTCTCCCGTCCTACGAGCGCATTGTTGGGGACTCGCGCAAACGATCGCTTTCTTTCTCGTGTGAGATTTAAGTTTTGGATTCGGATTCATCGATCTTATAACGCAGCTTATCTCAGACGTGGGCAAGGCGAACCTCGACCGCACAGGCCTCTTGAATTCATATCTCACAGCGACTTGAGAGTGAGGTTTCTCGTCCGGTAGGACATCGGCGTTTCACCCGTGTGCTTGGTAAAGAATCGGGTGAAATGGCCGGGCACGCTAAAGTCCAGCATATCGCTGATCGTCGCGATAGAATCGTCGCTCTCCAGCAAAAGATGAAGCGCAGTTTTCATCCGGACAGCGTTAATCAGCAACTGCGGTGAAAAACCAAAGTGAGCACAGAACCGGCTATAAAAGTGGCTTCTGGAGAGTCCGTATTCTTTCGCCAGATGATCGACGTCTGTTCGTCCGTTGCACTGCTGAATCCGGTTGGCCGCGTCCAAAATTCGCTTGTCCCAATAGCCTTTCAGGCCGGCTGAATTGAGAAACGGGGCGGATGAGCCCATTGAGCCCACGCCATCGATAAGCGCGTCGACGAGTGCCGCTACATGCTCTGGCGCGTCCAAACTTGGATTCGTCAACGACAATCGCAAATGCGCCAAGATCTCCTCGAGGGAGCGAGGCACAGCAAAGACCTCCACGCCCCCGCTGATGTTGTAGCCAGCCTTATCATGCGCATGCAGCCATGCAGGCGAAATCGCCATCACAATTAGATATGTTGGTACGGTGGGATCCACGTCACGCGAATGTTTCACCCAAGAGGGAATGGTCGCACCTTGACCGGGCTTCACCTCTACGAGCGCGTCATCGATCCTATAGTGCAGCGGTCCGTCACCAAGATTGAACGTAATCTGGATCTCGTCATGGGCATGCAGCCCGATGTTGCGGTGCGCCCAGCAGCCCATGACCCGTCCAAAACGACCTGTTGCGAGCAACGCTCCCTGCGCTCCTGGAGCCGCCGACACTCGCATTGGACATTGGTGCGCGGAGACGACCCTGGGCGCAACGCTGCTGAGATCGCCTTCGACACGCGCTTCGCGTATAAACGATGGGCCACCTCTGCTGTCTGAAAACTTCATGTCGGTAGAAAGTTGTTGTTTCATGTTCCTGTCTCCGCCCAAAAGTGGCTGTCCAGCAGGAGACGCTGGAAGACCTTTAGTTCTTAAAGGCTAGCACGCTCAAGGAGAGCTGGGTATTCGTCGTGCACCTAGCGTCCTCACTCGCGCTCTGAACAGGCTGAGGCTTGGATACAAGGGAACGCAGGCGAAACTGCAGGATCATGTACAAAGCCTCCGGGAAAGACCTAATCTCGGAGGCGCGACTGACCGCTCCGACATGGCTGGTCTCACCGCCCCATATTCATATGATGAATATACCGCAAAACGATGAAAAAGGCGCGGGCACCCGAATCGGGAAGGAAAGAGAAAAAGCCCCAACAAGTGAAGGACGAGCGAAGCCACCTGGCAACCGAAGGCGGCGGATACCTTGATATGTCACAGGGGTACTGTCGTTGCGTGAACGCCATGGCGAATCCATTTCTAGTGTCACGAGTTATAGATTTGCTAACTACCCAGCAGACCGCAGTCCCGCGGCAAGTCACGAACGCTCATCACAGGATGTTCGACCTTAGGCGGAAACACACTCCGCACACTGTCATCGTGGAGCGAGAAATGGATTGCCGGCGTGCCTGCTGGCCACGACGCCCCAGCATCTACATAGCGTCGTTGATTGGAGCTGACGCGAGCGAATCGAGTCACCCGTACCTGGGCGACAAGTCAGAGTCGGCCCCCAGCCTTTTTTAGACCCGCAAACGCAAAGACCCGTTGATCGTAAGCGCCCAATTTAGCACACGGGACCGGTAAGGTTGCGTGGCTATGGATCGACGCTTACCGCGTCGCAGTAATTGGCGCGAGTCGCGTTAATACGGCGGTTGGTGGATCAAGCGATGTCACACACTGAAGCCATAGGCTTCAAGAAGTTGAACGGCAGCAAGTCTGTGATATCGGCTCTAGTGCGCGTTGCGGCCATTCGCTGAGCACCTGTACGAGATATGCATAAGATTCGACGTTGCACGCCCGTCGTTCACATAGCGGCTGAGGTACGTCCACTGTTGCGTGTATATGAGATCACTTTGCCCAACACGCTCTCAGGAAGGACCTGCGGCGCCTGTTCATCGGGCCATTTTCGCAAGGAATCGAGCAGCGGCACGCTATGTTTCTAACGCAACCGGAAGGTCTAATCGACCCGCGTCTCGCCTTCGGGCAGATGGCCTTTTGCGAGTGTTTCTACCTGGTAGAGCGCCTTGAGGTATTCCAGCCCGTGTGCGGGATGAGAGTGTGACTCTGTTGAGCAGAAACGTTGACTCGTTCAGCACCATGTTCGACCGACAATATCGCGCTTTTCCGGAGCTGTCGAGCCCTGCCAAGACCGTAGTCAACGCACCTTCAAATGCCCGGCGATATCTGGAGTTGCATCATGGCCGAACTCGTACCGGAGGCTCAAACGAAGAAGTTGATCTGGGGGAAGCAACGCTATCACGACCGAGATGGATTTCCTAGATGATTTAGCGGGCTAGCCGGATGAAAAAGCAGGAAGCCACTGATATTGTGCGTTCAAACATGCGGGGCACCGAACGCACTGGCCGCGATGCGTCTACAACCACCTTGTCTCCGACAGGCCGGACTTAAATTCCGAAAGTCTCTGTCACTTTTGCACTCGCGTGCGTGAGGCGCGGCAGTGCTGACTGCATCAAGGTTTCAACACTGCCTGGCAACGAACTAAGGTCGATGCCCGTGGCCGCGACAACGATCCCTGCCCGATTACGAATGGGAACTGCAAGCGTCTTCAGTCCCAGCTGCAGTTCCTGGTCTACCAACGCAAAGCCATTGTGAGCAACATCTGCCAGCGCTGCCCTGAACTTGGCAACGTCGGTTTGCGTTGCAGGCGCAAGCTGTTGAAGATGCGCGGAAGAAAAGTATTCCTCTTGCCGGGAAGCATCGGAGTGCGCGAGAAGCACACGACCGATTGCTGACGCATAGGCGGGCAAGCGCGTTCCTATAGTTCGCCCTGAGATAGCGAATCTATCAGGAAGGCCATAGGCCACGTACACAACCGTATCCCCCTCGAGCACACCGACTGCCACAGAGATTCCTTAGGCTCGTCACTCGTCATAAATGTGTCGATAGCCGCTAGGACGGCATGTCGGATTTTCTGGGAAGGCACCAAGCACTGCAGGACGAGTTGACATTAATCAGATCTGTCCACAATGGCCTGCGAGCCGATTCGGGGCGATTGCTTCACTGGCCCAACACCGTTTGCCTGAACAGCGCTAAAGCCGAAATAGATGCAAAGGCCGGCCACAACCTCTATGACCGCCACAATGTACAGTCCTGCCGACATGTCGCCCGTAAGCGTCTTCGCGACGCCAAGTGTCCATGAAGCAAACAGACCAGCACTTTGCCCAAGGCTGCTAATGATTGCGATCCCCACTGGCGCCAGCGCCCGCCCCAGGTATGTCGGAAGGATCGCCCAGAATACGGCGAACGCGCCGTAGTAGCCGATGCTGAACAGCGACAGCAGCAGCACGGCGGCAAGCCAACTGGTATGAACGCCGGCCAGTACGATCGCGCTCGCGGCGGCGAGGCCCATGCATGCTGCAAAATGCACACGGCGCTCACGGCTCCGGTCGGAGTGATATCCGACGCAGACCATAGAGATCGCGCCAAGCACATTGGGTACGCGTAGACCGACGCAAAAGTGTCAACGTTCCGGCAGTAAATGTGTCAATCTGCCTAAACTTCTTACTCACAGGGGTTTGGCCATTGTTCTGGTGCGTGCCAACAGGCGAACTGGCATGTCGCCGACTCGCTCCGGGCGCATTGACAGCCGAAATTTTCCCGGACGTCGCTGGTGCCATCGAACGAAGCGAGGCGTCAAAGCTCGCTTGGGCCACTACAGTAACCCCCGCTCGATATAGACGCGCGTGATCGCCCGTCGATGCTCCCCCGGCATCGGTTGTACCCTGTCCGGGGACCATTTCTTACTGCCGTACCTTGCGCCGCAGTCTGCACAGCGATATGGTGTCTCGAGAAGTCGCACGTTTAGCAGATATGGCGCTTTATACCCGCACCTCCGGCATGCCACCTCGAGAGGCAACGAATGCGCAGGGCAAACACTAACCCTTTCAATCTGGTAGAGCGCGCTGTGGTACCCGCAAGCGATGCATCGGCGGCAGTAGCGGAATGACTCGCTGCAAGGCCGATGCTGAAGTGCCGGCAGGAGCGCAGCACGCAGTGCTTTCACCGGCAGATCAAGGGTGCTGCGTAAGCGTTCAAGCTCGATTGCTTCCAGTTGCGGCACCACCCCTTCGTACGGATCCACACGCGGCCCCATCAGTTGGGCGAGAGCGTACCCGGGAAGGGCGTTGGCCGTCTTGAACTTCCACAGGATCGAAACGATTGACTCATACGGCTCGAGCCATTTCCTGTTGAAAACGTACCCGAGCGCGGGCGTTAGCGAGCGCTCCTCAAGCGTGAGAATTGGAAAACTCAGCCGCGTTAGCTTCGCAACGCTACGCGGCGGCGATGAGGACGCGACCGGTTGCATGGCGTGATTGAACATAGCCGCAGTGATGTACCGCGTAGGCCCACAAAGCGGGTTCCGGACAATAGCCGAGCCCGTCCTTGAGTTCGCTTTCTTTCAGGACGATCTCAACGACGCGTGCGAACGACTCCATCGGGATCTCCAGGCGCCCAGGTAGACTTGCCTTGTGGTGCGCCGCTTCGAACGCCCGCCAAAGCGTGTCGGCATCACTGACAAGACGATACCCGGCGTCGAACGCCTGTGGAATATAGAACCGTGTGAAGCTCCACTCGCTTGCTTCAGGGTACGCGGTCTGGTCGTATCCGTTCAGGCACGTCGCGACATCCCCGGCGTTGCGGATACCGTGGAATGACAGCTCCTCGACCATCAGGCGCGCAACGATCTGGGTTTTGGCTGCGATCTGCAGCCCGGTCTTCTGCGCGAGCAGTTCCTGCTGGCCGACGAGGAACGTGAACAGTTTGATCTGCTGCCGGTCGAGCGCGTCGTGAACATCTCGCAACCACTCGTACTCGTTTTCGTTGTAGCGCTGGGCCTCGTCGCAAAACAGGAGCACCGTTCCGCTGCCAGCGCGCGCCGCTGCCTCCCGTATCCTCAGCGACAAGCGCATGCGTTTTGATGGATTTGTACCTGCGTTGGGATCTGGGTCGCCGACGGCCTCAAGCAGGTTTGCAAAGAACGGCCCTTCTGCGTGCCGCGGTTTATGCTCGCACTGCGCGTGGTAGCTCGTCATCGTTGGATGGTTCTGCGCTAACAGCAGGCGAACGTATTCAATCGCGCGCGTTTTGCCGATCCGGGACGGGCCGTAGATCAGAGCGCCCATGATCCGGTAGCGCAGACAGCGGATGACCAGCTCATAGAAGGCCTCAATGGCGGGCGTGGCGATACGGTAATTGCCAGTCACGAGCGGGTGGAGCGACGGGTCGATCGGGCGCGGTATCTGAAGCGACATGACTCACCTCCAAAAGCAAAGTCCAGAACTAAAATACCTGACCGGTGCCGATTGACAGTTTGCGGGGTCGGGCCGCGGTGCCTTGTGCACGATCAACGACACCGTCGGTCGGGGCGGCGAAAGTGGCCGTGGCTTCCAGCGCAGGGGCGACGACTGTTTCAGGCTGGCGCGCCGGGCCCGGTGGAGCTTTCGCAGTCGACGCCGACCCAATCAATCGGTTGACGTTGGCAAGTTCTGTCGCCGCCTTCCGCGCTGTCTTTGCACCTGCCAGCTTTTCCTTAACATACGCTTCGATCGGGTCTGGCGCGCCCGCTCCACGTTGACGGCGTTCGCCTGCCTGCTTCAGGATTTGCTGGCGTAGCTTGAGGTTGTGCGGAATCAGACGCCATGACCCTTGCACGTCAAGCACGCCCAGTTCAGCGCCATCGGACAGAAATGCCCGGACGCAGCGCAGATCGTCCGTGTTCATGTAGACGAGCAACTGCTGGCCGATGAGGTGCGTGCTAGTCGCGAGCACGCGGTTGGTGTAGCGGGCACCATGCAGATTGATGCGAGGACGCACGCCCTGGTCGAGATACGCCCGAACGCGACACCGCCGCGCCGACTGCATCAGGCAAAGAGTGCGACGGTGATGCTCGGCTAGCCACGTTACCAGCGTCTGCCTGCCGCGCACGAAATACCCGATCGCTTCAAGAGGCGTGACGTTGTTCAGGCCGCCGTGTGGCGTACCGTTATAACTCGCGATGGCATATTCGACCAACTCTTCAAGCTCGTCGAACGAGACATACAACCGCAGATTACCCTTGGGGTCGCTCAGCGCTCTGCGCAGATCGCGTGGGTGGGACCCTGTGTAGCCTGGCAGGCGGGAAGACAGCCGACTTGCGATCGTGCCGAAGAACCGTTCGATGTAAGGCCGTTCGTCCGGGCTGTATTTTGGTCCCGCGTCAACAAGACACCCGATAAACTCACCGAACGCGGTCAACGTCTCGTTCGCGAGGTTAGCCCTCCCGTTGTCGAGCTTCATCCATTCCCAGGTGGCATACGCCAACTCCGGTAGCCGTTGCGACGGAAAGCCGTCCTGCGGTCCGTATATCAGGCCCGCGATGGTGAAACTTCGCTCACGATGTGGCTCCAGAGCCTTCTCGATCGTCTTGATGACGTCGTAACGGCTGTATTCTTTCCCAAGTGCAACGTGATATCCGAGCACGGCACGGGTGCAGACATCGATGATGACAAGGAGCCACGCCCGGTCGATCTCGAACTCTTGCTCAAAGCCAAGCGGGTCACGCGTGACCACCTTAAGTCGGATATCAAGCCGGTGGCCGTCGAATTCGACCACCTGATACGGCCGGCTCGCTGCGGGGACACCCGCGTCGGTCGGGCGTGGCAAGCCCTTGAGATGCGAAGCGCCTGCCGATCGCGCTGCTGTGTCGAAGCGACGCAACAACTCTGCCTTCACGCGTCGCGACAGGGAACGGATCGCGTGGTCTGAGGTGTTGAATGGGTAATCGCCGACAGTCAGTCCGACCGTGCGACATTGGCGGAGAAATTCATCGTGCAACGCTTGCAAACCGCTTAGACGGGTTCGCAGCCCCGAGTCCGTATGTATCTTTACGAGCAGTACCTTGCGTTGCTTGAGTTTCAGCAGCAGCCAGCCTGTCAGGGCCGGGTATTGCTCGAACAGGAGCGATAGCGCTCCTGCTGCCCCATAGCCACCGCAATCGCGACCGGTCTCCACGGCTCTTACCCGCGTATATTCCGCGATGCGCGTGTAACGCACGAGAGCGCGGAAACCATACGGTCTTCCATCCGGGTGCGGCAACGTAGCGCGTTCAAGCAAGCGGTACAGCTGACGACGGTTCACCCCTGTTGATAGCTCGATCGATTTGACCGATTCTCCGGCGGCATAGCGCACCACGGCCTGCCTGCGTTTTTCGAAAACTCGCCGCGCGACCTCGTCGAGTTCTGTATGCGCAACGGTCGGCCAGACGCTCACGTCGATCGCCTGCAACTCGGTCTTCCAGTGGTTCAAGATCCTGCCTCCGTCTCTACAAATGACGACAACAGAGACAATGGCCGGGTGTGAAGCTCCGGTGCCTTGACTCGCCCGCTGTACAACAAGCCAAACAACGCCGCACGGCACAGAACCGGATCGCCGGTCGAAAACTCACGCTCGATGGCAAGGAGTCTCTGAGGCACAGCAACGAACCGCACGATCGCCTCCGACAGCGCCGGTGAGATAAGGCCATGGTTGGCGACAACATAGGGCAACATGCGCTGCCAGTTCTCAATCCAGACCCGTTCGGCGGCAAGCTCAGCCGGGTCGACTCGACGGATGGCTAACGCGTTGCCATCGATTGAACGTTGGGAACTCATCGCCTCGCCCACGCTACTGTCAGTATCACAGCCTGTTAGGACTGCAAATTTATCATGGTCAACGTAACGAACCAGAAAATCCGCGAGCCGTAGGCGCCCTTCTATCTGTATATAACCGGGACGCTCGCAGAAAGCGACCACCGCCGGATCCGTCTCTAACAGCACCCACAACTCAAGCAGGGAATGTCGACAGAACGTAACACGGCGCTGCAGCTTAGCGCTGAATGCTTCGAACCGATGCGCGCCTCGTGGTCGCACGAGCGCGATCGGCTTGACCAGCGGCCAGGACAATTCCATGAGATCCACGCCTTCAAGACGGGATTCGAAGTGTAGGAGGCGAATTGATAATCATTGAAAGGCCTCCTGGCCGCCCAGGAAAGGGGCGGCCAGGGTCTACAGTTGAGAGGCAAACGATCAACTGACCCGTTCAGGAGGCTGAAATGAAGTATAGCGGCATTGATCTGCACTCGAATAACGCCGTGGTCGCCATAATCGACGACCAGGACCGGGTGCTGTATTGCAAACGGCTGACCAATGATCTCCGACTGATTCTGGCGGCGCTCGCGCCTTATCAGGCTGAGCTGGAGGGAGTGGTGGTGGAGGCGACGTTCAACTGGTACTGGCTCGTTGACGGACTGGTGGCTGCCGGCTTCGCCGTGCATCTCGCAAATACGGCCGCGATAAAGCAGTACGAAGGCCTGAAGTATGCCGGCGACGAACGTGACGCGGTGTTCCTGGCTCACATCTTCCGTCTTGGACTGCTGCCTGAAGGCTATATCTACCCACCACAGGAGCGCGCGTTACGCGATCTCGCCCGCAAGCGGCTGCAACTTGTGCAGCAACGAACGCTACACATCCTGAGTATTGAGAGCCTGCTGGCCAAACAGATCAACCTGCGGATGAACGGCGAACACATCCAGCGAATGGACGATGCAGCGGTACACGCACTTGCGCTACCGCCGCATGTCGAGCGCGCGATGATGGCCAACATGGCGGTGCTGCGCACGTTGCGCAGCGAAATTACTGCGCTTGAGACGATCCTGCATCAGGAGGCACAGCTACGTCCCGAGTTCGAGACCTTGAAGACCACGCCTGGAATCGGCAACGTACTCGCTGCCACGATCATGCTCGAGACCGGTACCATCACGCGGTTTGCCGACGTCGGCCACTTCAGTTCCTATTGTCGCTGTGTTGACAGCAAGCGGATCTCGAACGGCAAGAAAAAAGGTGAAGGCAACGTCAAGAACGGCAACAAGTATCTCGCCTGGGCGTTCATCGAAGCCGCCGCAGTAGCGCTGCGTTGCTGTCCGCAGGCAAGACGCTTTTATGAACGCAAGAAGGCAAAGCGCTTGCCGGTTGTCGCGATGAAGGCGCTCGCGCACAAGCTGGCGCTTGCGGCTTACTACATGATGCGCGACGGCAAATCTTTTGAGGTACAGCGATGTTTTAGCTAAGTTTGGCGGGGGGCCGAGAGCCCGGTAAAGTTGTTGGTCCGAATCCATCGAGTTGATTGTGCCCGGTCCCCGGCCATCCTCCTGCTGCGACGCCCTGATACGCCCAGGCCGTGAGCCGATAGCTGTCTGGTACCCGCAGAGGGTAACCATGGAATTGACATGTATCTCTGGACACTGGCCTGGTACCGACGATTCTCTGGGGCTCAACCGAGCCAGGGGTGAATACCGCAACGCTGGTATTCATCTTGATCCCGGTGGGTGACCGGTGCGGATCAGTTCCGCAACCAGACGACGAGAAACCGGGTGCGCTACCACGCTTCGTAATGCTTCAGGATGGCCAACTCGGCTTCCAGGTGCAGGGCGTTGTCCCTGAGGGGAACAACTTATCTCTTTACTCCGGCGTTCCGATGGGTGACGACTTGACTTCGCCCGTTAGCGAAGCAATGTTGTCAATTCAATGGCTAAACCGTTGCCCCCGCGAGCACAGTCCAGTGACAACATTCCTTCGTTTTACGCCATCCAGACGGCAGTCGGTTCGCCGCGCTGGATAAAGGCAACGACGCGCTGTCCGAAGCCGAGGCTAAAGCCTGGGCCACGTTCGGATTCCGGCCCCAACGATAAGCCGCAAGGCGGCTAGTTGGCCGCCTGCGGTTCTACTCCCCAAAAGATATTTCGCCAAGAAAAGGGAAAGACCATAACGTACGTTGTCGTCCGAATTTTGCGCCCACCCCTACTGCAACAGATCCCTCAAAAATCCACCCGGTATTCAAGGCCGCTGGATATATGCCGTTAACGATGATAATCAAGAGTCAGCGCATCATCACCGCTGTGCTTCAGGCAGGACATTGCGAGAATGCCGGCTGCCGGGCGTTCAACGCCGCTTATTTCTTAAGAATCCCAACGACCAGAACCATGTACGGGTATATCAAAAAAAGGCGCGATTTTCGGGGCGCTTGCTGCAACGACGATCGTTGCCGGTTGCGCCGATATGCATCAAGGCATGAACCGGTTCACGGATTCGTTGCAAAAAGTAGCGTCTGGTGCACCGCTCATTCCAACCGACCCTACGCCGTTGGGCCAGCCCGGTCTTCCTGGCGTTTTGATGGACACGCAAGGTTCGCCGCAGGGGTATTCCCGCGTCACGCTGACGAGCGACGACATGCCACAGAATGCGGACCGGGCGTGGTTCAGGGATTGGGGAATGGGCGGTGTAACGGGCGCACCGGCAGCGAGCCGCGCCACGCCACGCCACGCCTCCGGCAAACTATTGCATCACGGTTTCAGCGATGATCTGGAAAAACCCGAAAACCTCCGACACCTCTAGCTCGCAACTGCTCCTGTGGTGGCAGATGCCAAAAACCGGCGTCCGCAATACCGGAAGTAGTCGAGCGTCAGGTCCAAATCGGCCGCTCAAGTCATTTCCCAGCCACTCGATCGTCATGACGGCCACCAATTCGTGTGGCGCGCTGCTGCCCGCATGGATTGCGGGCGTTGAGGACCGCACGCCGCTCCTGATTAACGGTGCCGATTAAAAGCGAGGCATAATGGACAAAGACAAACTCACCTTTGCGCTCGCGTATCGCTTGCGCTTTATTGACTTCCTGTTAGCCGAGTACGGCACGATCAACCGCAGCGCGATCTGCTCTTTCTTTGCGCTGTCGATGCCGCAAGCGTCGCACGACTTCGCGACGTATCAACAGATTGCGACGCATAACATGGAGTCCGACAAGACGTCGAAAACGTACCGGCGCACGCGTGAATTTGAGAGGGCTTTCCCAAAATGCGCTGGTTCAGTGTGACGGAAAAAACGCCGCGAGCCATGGCAGGGCATAGCTTTTCGAGCTATGTCGTCGTGTGGATCGTGTGCGATAACGGCGTCGAATTCTGGCAGGCCGATCAATACGACACGGCGAGCGGGACATGGGTCAAGAACCACGGCGAGGGTCGACGCGTCACGCATTGGACCGAAGGCCCGAAACGTCCGCGCGAATACGGGAAAACTTATGTCATGATGGATGGTGGCCTTGCGATACGCTGCGCCATCTGCCACAAGACCTCGTATAACCGGAATGATGTACTTAATCGCTATTGCGGAAACTGCAAAACGTTCCATGAGCGGTAAGCGCATGCTGCTGCGTGTGAGCGCGCCGCACTTCGTGGCGGCTGCGCTGTATGGGAAGCGCGACGGCGAATGGAAGTACATCGCCGCCTCGCCGATCATTGCCTATGAACCTGATACATGGCGCGCGCGAGTCGATCGCAACGGGCCTGAGCGCACAGAAATACGGGATGCGCCATTTCCAGAATGACGCGACGCCGGGTGGTCGGGCCGAGTATCCAGGGCAATTCAAAGACGACAACCAGAAGCGCGTTTTCCGCGAGGAGTGGCTGCGCCAGCAGCCCGAGCGCCACCGTCACAAGATGGCAATTCTCGAATTCGGCATGAGGCATCATCCGATCGAAGTCACGAATCAGGATGCGCGGCATCTGGAAATGCGCAAGTTTGTGCAGCGTGCGCGCGACAATGGCTCGCGCTGCTGATTGGTCGGCGCTGTATCGCGATATCAAAACACGCGGACCGTAAGCCATTTTTCTAACGCTCAAGGAGTCGCAGATGACGTCTTCGTTGCACGTGTCGACGTCCTGCGCCTTTCTCACGCAAAACCTCGGTGCCGATTGACGCACTGCCTTCCTCCCTCACTGGGTCAATCGAAGCACGCCGAGATTGCCGGCAATTTGCTGAAAGATCGCGTCGAGCGTCGCGTTGGTCGGTGCATGGTAGTAGTTCCCCGGCGACGCGCAGCTCTGCATCGCCTGCTGTGCCGCCGGGCTCGCTGCATCGCTGCCGAATGTGATCGCGTAGATGATGATTCCGCTGTTCTTCATTGCTGTACAGACACCGAGCTGGAACGCATTGATATCGGTGACCGATGTCGTCGAACCATGGATAAGTGAGGAGCCGTCCGACCGCGTCACGGTCGGTGCCTGCAACGCGCTGCTTCCGACGCCCGACAAGCCATTGAACGACGGCGTAGGCATGATGCCGTCCGCGCTGCCTATACTGTTTTCGCCATCGGTCAGGACAATCGCGACCCGCTGCAAACCCTGGGTGGTTTCCGGACGGGGCAAGGTGCCGTCGGACGATACCCAGCCATTGCCATTCGACACATCGTTCGACCAGTCCGACGACAGCATACGCCAGCCCCACAGCAAACCGGTCGGAATGATCGTCGAGCCCGCCGCCTGCATATTGCCGATAGCTTTGGTCAGCGTGTTCGCATCCTTGGTGAGGAATTTCACCGGTGCGATCGAGCAGGGGCTGCCCGTCCCATTAACATTGCCGTTCTGATCATACCTATGCGTGCTGGGGTTAGTCTTGGTCGCCTGGCCCCAGGCCGCTGCGATCCCGACTCCGTTTCCAACTCTGCAGGTCGTAGTCGAACCGTTGCTTTGCAAGGTCAGCGGAACGCCGCTTACTTTAGTAGTACTTGACACAACGCAATTGTCGCTGCCGCCACTCGTGTTCTTGTAAGTCGTAACCTGAAAGCCGGTATTCGGAACGTTGTAGAAGAACGGCGTGAATCCGGGTACGTCCTTCGGCGCATAGGCTTTGGGATACAGGTTGGATCCTGCATCGCGCGGTTCGACTGCGCAACCGCCCCACCCCGACCCGGTCACGCCCGGTATGGCGGTCATCGAGACATTGGTGGAGTTGTAATTGAAGTTCGGCGTCATCCAGCTGCCGGTGGGAAGCAGCGATCCGCCGACGTTCACCATGGTGGTAAAGGGCACAAGCCCGATGTAGGAATTGTTGTTCTGCACACCCAGGATATCATTCACCAAGCCGGTGGCCGCAGTCCGCAGGCCCTGGATCTTCGTACCCTGCGTCTTGTCGCTGCTCGCGTACTGCCCCATCGAGCCCGTGTTGTCGAGCACCAGCACCAGTTCGAGCTGACTCTGCGGCAGGCGCAGTCCCGTGTTGCTGGCGGTGATGGTCACGGTATCGGGCGATGCTCCGGGCGTACCGGAACCGGAGCCGGAACCACCGCTCGACGTGCCCGTACCGAAGATAACTGGCGCCAGCAGCGGAGCCGAGCCTTTCGCCGAGAGCTGAATGGTCTGGCCGGTAGAAGGCACGCCGCTGATGGTCGCCGAGAACTGGGCGTCAGGCATGGTGAAGTCCATGTAGCCCGACGGCATGTTTGCGTCGTAATAAGCGCGTGCGTCCGCCTGCCACTGTGTGAGATTGTTTCCGGTGGTCGGATTGTAATGCGCGAGATTGACACCTGAGGACAGCGTGGCAACGTCGAGCGCCATCTGAACGCGAGTCTGCGTCATCTGGTAATGAATTGTGTCGATGGCAGTGCACATCGCGCCGATCATCAGGGTCGCGCACATCGCAAACATGACCGTGATGGCGCCCTCATCGCCCTTGAGCAGCGTCGAAAGGGATCGAGGCTGTGACGGCACCGCGCGAAGGGTGGACCTGCCCTCGGTTCGTGCCGCGACGGGATCGGGGATCATGACGCCACCAGCGGGAGTGCCTTGCCCATACGCGGACGCACATAGACACGCTCATAGATGGTTTGTGTGCCCGGCGCGTTGGTCCAGAAAGGCATGGTAATCGAGAAGGGTGTGTAGGAATAGAACACCTCGACCACGATCGCCGAATCGCCGTTGCGGAACGGCCACGTCGCCGGCAAGAGGTTGCCGTTGGTTTCCTTCGACTTCATGCCCGACAAGGTCCAGGGCGCGCTCTGCTGCCAGAGCTTCAACGGCGTGCCCGCAGCCATCGACGGCGAGGACTGGAAGGGCGGGTTGGCCGCGTTGGCCGGGGTGCAGCCTGGTATCGTCTGGTCGCAGATAGACGTGATGTACACGCCCCCCTTCGCCTGCAACGTGTTGGGTGCGGCAATCTGGGTCGCGGCGCTCCAGATCGAACCGAGACTGTTCGAAGAACTCGTCGTGGGGTCATTGATGACCGCAGACATCTGTCCCAGCGAATCAGCAAGTGTGAAGGCAGTATGCTCGACGAGACTCACTGCCCGCATGTACATGTATATCTCACTGAATCCGAGCATCACCAGCAGCATCAGCGGAACGATGATCACGAACTCGATTGTCACGCTGCCGCGATCAGATCGCAGAAGGGTGTGCAGCCCCCTTCGCCAGGCGGAGCGCGTAGCCGATGGCACTGTTTGTAGCGTGCGTTTCATTTTTCGTTCTGCACGAGGTAATTGCGTTGGAACGTCAGCGGCAATGGCACGCCGAAATACCTGGGTAAGCCCGTGAAGCCGGTCGGCAAGGTGACGGTAATCTGGTACGAGACGACATCGCCAAAGCCGCCCATGTCCGCCTGATAGCTCGACGTACCGACATTGTTGTAGGTACCATAGTTCAGCGTGTTGATCGTCACTGTTCCGCCGATGTTCTGCCAGCGCCCGAGTACGCTCATCACAATGCTTCGTGCCTGGTCCGAACGCGTGCCAGTGGCCGGATCAGTCGTGGTCAGCCCAACGCGCGAAGCAGACTCCGCCGCGATTTGCACCGATGCGTCCACGACCATGTCGAGCGCGAGTTCAAGCGTGCCCATAATGAGAATGAACACTACCGGCGACAGGAGCGCGAACTCGATCGCCGACACCCCGCTGTCGTCAGCAAGCGGGCCAACCCACCCGCGACGCCGCCACCAGGCCACCGCCTTCATCGGAGGCTCGCTGCCTGCACAGAAACGCCCGGCACGGCCAGGACCTTCGGCGTTCCCGGCCGCGGCTCAAGACGCTCGCGCTGGATCTCGTAGAAGCGCAAGTTGTCCTGCACCGACGCTTTAGGCAGATCGCGTCCCAGGATTTCAGCGGCCGCTTCCGTATTGCCGAGCAGCCCGTATGCCAGCGCAAGATCCTGACGGGCCTGCGGAGGCGCGGCCGGATAACGCGTGACGTCGAGCAGCACGTTCGCACCTTCGCGCGGATTACCGCTGAGGATCAGCGACAATCCGAGGTTCACGCTCAACATCGGATCGCCCGGGTTCCTGTGCAATGCGTCCCGCAGCACGGCTTGCGCACCCAGGTGATCGCCCTTGAGGTCGAACGCCGCACCGAGACCAGCCAACGCCATCGGATCGTTGGGCGTCGCTGCAAGCACGCGGTTATAGGTAGCAATTGCGGCGTCAAAGCGGCGCTGGTGAATGGCGACACGTGCAATGCCGATCAGCGGCGCTGTCGCAGCCGGATCGATCTGGCTTGCGTGGTCATAGTAGACCCCCGCACGCGTGAAGTCACCAACCGCGTAAAGCGTATTGCCGAGCCCGGTCAAGCCCTCGACCGAACGCGGATCGGCCTTCACGATCTTGTCGTACAGCGTCGTCGCCAGTTCGAGGTTGCCTGAGTCGAGTGCAGTATCCGCGATGCGAAGCTCGCTCATGCTGTTCGGCGCCGAGTTTCGCGTGACGGGCCGCGTCTCGGAGACGCGCTGGGTCGTCGTGGTACAGGCAGCGATTGCCGCCAGCAGCGATATGCCGCAGACCACCAGCCCGGCGTGCCGGGCGACGCGCAGGAGCCTGGCTCCCCGCGCGGAGAGGGTACGTCGAGCGAGGGTGTGGTGAGCGTTTTTCATTGTTTGGAAATAGCGTCCATCAGTTGAATAACAGCCGGGCCAGCCGCGATCGCGACTACTGCAGGAAGAATGAACAGCATCATCGGCACGACCATTTTCGGAGCGAGCTTGGCGGCCTTCTCTTCCAGCGACACGATGTGTGCGAGACGCTCCGTGCGCGACAGCGTACGCAGTGCCTGCGTGATCGGTGTCCCGTAACGCATGGATTGGGTCAGCGTGGCAATCAGCGCACGGATCGACGGCAGGTTGATGCGTTCGGCTAACCCGTGCAACGCGCGCGTGCTATCGCCGGAGAGCTTCAGTTCGTCGGCCGTCAGCGCAAATTCGCCTGCAAGCGGCGGGCAGATCGTCGCGAGTTCGTCGGCCACACGCCGGATGCTCACGCCGAGACTGTTGCCGGCGTTGGTGCAGATCACGAGCAGGTCGAGCGCGTCGGGCAGGCAAGCCGCCATCGCCTTGCGGCGCCGCGATGCACGAAATGCCATGATGTATTCAGGAATGATCATCCCGATGATGAACACGAAGAGCATCATCGCGCCGCGAACGGCCGGATATGCGCCAATGACCGGAATGTGCGAGCCAAGCATGACCGTCAGCGCAGCACAGATCAGTCCGATCGCGAATTTGACCGCGAGCAGGATCGATACGGCGGCCCGACCGCGATAGCCGCTCTGCAGCATTTCCTTCTGCAACTTCAGGCGGTATTTCGTATCGAAAAACGGGAGGCGGTCGCCGATGATTGTCAGGCGACGTGCAAGGCGCTGACGAAAGCCGCTCCCCTCCTCGATTTCCTCGACCGCCATGCTGTCCGCGCGCTGGGTGAGCGCCGCCTGCCGGGCGCGCTCGGCGATGCGCCCGCGCCGGCCGCCGTGCTTTGTCGCCCACCAGATCGCGAGCGCGGCGAACAGTGCCAGCAGCATCAGCAGGTTGATCAATGTTTCGACGTTGGTCTGGCTCATCGTGACGTATCCAGTTTGGACATCTTGCCGATCACCAGCAGCCCGAGCACCATGGAGATCGCGCCGAACGTCAGGAGTTTCTGTCCTGGCTGCGTCCCGAACAGAATGAAGAGGTAATTTCGGTTCAGGGCATACATGGCAAGCATGATGACCGCCGGAATGGAAGCCATGATCTTCGTCGTGATGCGGGCTTCGCCGGTTAGAGCCTTCGTTTTCTGGCGGATCTCGCGCCGGGTTCGGACGATCGTGGCCAGACCCTCGAGCGTTTCACCGAGCTGGCCGCCCGTTTCACGCTGCAGCAGCAAACAGACGCAGAAGAACGAGAAGTCTGCGATTGCGATGCGCCTGACCGCGACTGCCAGCACTTCTTCCAGATCGAGACCCATCTGGAGCGAATCGCTCATCAATTTGAACTCGTGACGTATCGGCTCGGTGCACTCGCTCGACACGGTACCGATGACCTGCGTCACTGGGACGCCCGCGCGCACCGCGCGCACGATCAGGTCGATCACGTCGGGAAAGCCGTCGAGAAAGCGCCGGCGAAAGCGCTGGACCAGAAAACCATACGACCGGACTACCGCGAAGGCAGGTAACCCGAGAACAAGCAGCGGCGTGGCGAAGACGGGTAGCGGCATAAGGCGCGTCATCAGCAGGGCGACCACTTCGCCAGCCACACCTGCCGCGAACACGATGCGAATGCCATTCTTCCCGGCGACGGCCCGAAGGCGTGCCGCCTTCGGGCCGTACCAATGGCTGAACATGTTTTCTCTTTTACTGACCGTGAACAGGTCCGTGTCGTAATCCTTGACATCCTTGGTACGGACGGCACGCGTGGAGAACGTCGCATCCATGCGCGCCTTGATCCTCGCGTGCGGCTGCTTTTTGCGGATGTCCTGCACAGTCAGCCACATCACGCCGAGCATGAGCACAAGGACAAAAGCGCAAACTGTCAGGAGATCGACCCGACTCATGGCTTCATCGCCTCCAGCAACGCGTCCTCGAGCCCGTAATATGCCGCGCGCGCAGAAAACGCCGGCCGCACCAACGCCGATTCGTACACGCCCTTGACCTCTTCGCTATAGGCAGTCGCGTCGTAGCGAAACGTGAATAGATCCTGGGTAATGATGACGTCGCCTTCCATGCCGACGAGTTCGGTGATCCGCGTCACTCGGCGCATGCCGTCACGCATCCGCTCGATCTGCACGATCAGGTGCACCGCGCTCGCGATCTGCCGGCGTATGGACAGAAGCGGCAGATTCCCGTTTGCCATCATCACCATGCTCTCGAGCCGCGTAATGCCGTCACGAGGGGTGTTCGCGTGGATCGTGGTCATCGAGCCATCGTGGCCAGTGTTCATCGCCTGCAAGACGTCAAAGGCTTCCGGGCCGCGCGTTTCGCCGAGGATGATCCGGTCGGGGCGCATCCGCAGCGCATTACGCACGAGATCACGCTGCGCAACACCGCCGAGCCCTTCGGCATTCTCGGGCCGCGTCTCGAGGCTCACGACGTGCGGTTGCACGAGCTGCAGTTCAGCGGCATCCTCGATAGTGATGGTCCGCTCGCCGAGCCCGATGAAGTGCGACAACGCGTTGAGCAGCGTAGTCTTGCCGGAGCCCGTACCGCCCGAAACGATGATGTTGAGCCGGCAGGTGCTCGCGAGCTTGAGCAGGTTCGCCATTTGCTGCGACATGTTGCCCTGCTGCGCCATCCGGTGAAGCGTGATGTTGCGCTTGGAAAACTTACGGATCGAGATGGTCGCGCCATGGATCGCGAGCGGCGGCAGCACGACGTTGACCCGGCTGCCGTCAGCCAGTCGCGCGTCAACCATCGGGCTGCTTTCGTCGACGCGCCGGCCGACACCCGCCGCGATCCGCTGCGCCACGTTGATCACGTGCGCGTTGTCGCGGAATTTGAAGGGCGTGAGTTCGAGCCGGCCGTGCCGCTCGACGTAGACCTGGTCAGGTCCGTTGACGAGCACGTCGGTAATGGTTTCATCGGCGAGCAATGGCTCGATCGGCCCCAGGCCGAACATGTCGTTCAGCAGTTCGCCGACGATCTGCCCCTGCTCGGAAATCGTGATGTTCAGATGCTCGCGCTCGGCAATTTCCAACACAAGCTGTTCGACACCGGGCTTCATCTGCTCGCGCGTCCTGCCCACTGCAGCAGACGCGTTCATCAAGGTGAAGACGCCAATCCGGATGGTCTTGAACAATTCTGAGCGGACCAGCGTCTCGTTGCCTTCCGAAGTATTAACGCGAGCTGCGGCCGATGCCGCAGCCGCTTCCAGTACCGCGACCGCTTCCGCGGCCGCGGAATTGTCTGTCGCGTCAGACGTGCGTGCCTGTTTTTGCCCGAACATCAGCTCCTCCTGAGTCCGAGCTTCTGGAAGAAGGTACGTTCAGCCGTCGAAGGCTGCCCGGTCAGGTCGTGTCCGATTCGCGTGATGTTCTGATTGAAACCGTTCGGCGCCTTTTCATTCGGTGCCTCGCCGAGGTTCTCGGCAATCGAGATCGCCCTGGCTTCGAAAGGAATCTCATATAACGCGGCGCGTCCAACGGCCGACGTAAAGTCCGCTGCCTGCACCTTGCCGGCGCTTGCAGCGTTCGCGTTGTTCAGCAGCAGCGAGGTGGGCGGGTTGTTGTCGCGATCCTCGATAAAGCGCAGCAGGCGTATCGCCTCGCGGGTGGAGTGAACTGAGCGGTCGGCGACCAGATAGACGCGCGACGCGAAATCGAACGCGCCGCTTGCAAGGGGATCGGTCAGATTGCCGACGTCGAGAATTACGTAATGGAAACTGTCACACAGCAGTTCGAGCACGCGCCCGAGCGCGCCGCCCTCAAAAGGCGGGGCGCTTCCGTAGTCGAGTTCAGCGGACAGCATGAACAACCGGGCGCCTTTTGCAACGAGCGTGCGCTCCACGTACTGCGGATCCAGCCGATGCACGTTCTGCAACACATCGGTCAGGCCGTTATTGCTCTGGATGCCGAGCATACTGTTCGCCGCGCCACCGTACAGGTTCAGATCGACATAAGCCACCCGGCGATGCGTGTCTTCTGCCAGATGGCGGGCCACATTGAGCGCGATCGTGGTCGTGCCGACCCCGCCGCGCGTTCCCGCGAAGGCAATTGTCTTGCCGGCACGCGCCAGCATCACGGGGCTGACCTTGCCCTCGGCGACGTTCACGGTCCGCTTGAGCAGTTCCACCGTGAGCGGCTTGACCAGATAGTCGCGTACGCCGATCTTTAGCAGACTGCGGAACAAGCCTACGTCGTTGCGCTCGCCGAGCGCCACGACCTGAACCGACGGCTCGCACACTTCCGCCAGCCGGCCGAGGTCCGAGAGCGGCATCACCGAGTCGTGCAGGTCGACCAGCAGGAATTGCGGAGAGCGTTCGATCTTCGACAGATAGGCGATCGCGTCGTCGACGCTGCCGATCGCGATGTGCGTATGCGGCATCGCCTGGTCGAGTACGAAGGCCTTGAGTACCTGCTCCGTCTTGCGGTCGTTGACAAACGCAATGAAGTCCGCGACCCGGATTCCCGTGCTGCTCTTCGTGAAGTTGAACTCAGTCGTGCTCATGGTGTTCGTCCGTGAGTGTTGCTCGTGTCACTTGGAATCGCGCGACGTGGCAGTGTCGAGCGGAATCACATGACCGGTTTCATAGCGACGCACCGCGCTCGCCGCGACAGCGGCGTCGGCTGGACCGAGCGGCTGCGGCTTGACGAGGTCCTGCGGATGCGCGACCTGTGCCGCGAGATTGGTGTAGGTCGCACACCCCCACTCCATGCTCGGGCGATGCCAGCCCGCGTCCGTCAACACCGACGGGCGTACCAAGCTCGCGCAATCGGGTGGCAACGCGGAGCGGCCGTCGAAGCCTATTGTCGACTGATCCGGCATTCCGCGCGGCGGCTTGAAACATCCGCTGACACCGGCCGCAACAGCGCAGGCGAGAAAGAGCTTAAAAAGACGGACGGTTTTCATGATGTCGGGCTCGATAAACGGCTCAATAGACGTATCCGGCCGCGCCAACGAGACGCGGTTGGTCAGACGCAGACGATCCGTCGCCAGCCTGACGCCCGTAGCTGTATTCGACATCGCTGCTGGGCGACACAAGCGATTCGAGCGGTGTGCGAAGTTTCGATGGATCAGTCGGCTCGACCAGATACGGCGTCACCATGATCACGAGCTCTGTCTTGTTGTTCTGGTAGTTCGTTGACGAGAACAGCTTGCCAAGGATCGGAATGGAACCCAAGCCAGGGACCTGCGAAATGATGTCGGTGGTATTGCTCTGCAACAGGCCGCCGATGGCGAAGCTCTGGCCGCTCGCCAGCTCGATGGTCGTATCCGCGCGGCGCACACTCAGTCCCGGCACGGTGATGCCACCGGTCGTCACGCTCACCGACGTGTCGATCTGGCTCACCTCCGGACGCACCTTCAGACTGATGCGGCGATCGCTTAGTACTGTCGGCGTGAAATCGAGCTTCACGCCAAACTGCTTGAACTCGACGGAGATCGCACCATTGGTCTGCGACACTGGAATGGGGAATTCTCCACCCGCGAGAAAGCTGGCCGTCTGCCCGGACAACGCCACGAGATTCGGCTCCGCGAGAACGGTCAGGAGGCCTTCCTGATTCAACGCATCGACGAGCACCTGGATGTTGACGTTGTTGGTCTTGAAGGCGCCGAACAGCGAAAAAGCGTTGTTGGTCGGGAGGTTCACAGGGTAGGTCGTCTGGCCGTTGGGCCCGACGATCGGCTGGGTCAGATTGTAGATCGGGCGCCCGCTAAAGATGCCGCCGTAGAAATTGCCAACCGCATTGCCCATCGCCTGCCAGTTGATCCCGAGCTGCTGCGTGACATTCCGGTCTACCTCCGTGATACGCACGCGCAACTGCACTTGCAGCGGACGGTCGATCGTCATGCGGTTAATCAGGACTTCCTTGTCCGCCAGATAGGGCGTGACGGCCTGGACGACGGCGTCGGCGTCGGCGGGGTTGGCCACCCTGCCGGAAAGCTGCAACGAGCCCAGGCCCGTGCTCATCTGCACGTTCATGCCTGGAAAACGCGCCGCGATCATGCTGCGCAGGCCGTCCATGTCGCGTCCGACGACGACCGTGCGCTGAACCAGCGTTTTGTTGTTCGCGCCCAGCACATAGAGCGTCGTCGTGCCAGTCTTCTTGCCCAGCACGAACACGGCCATCGGCGACGGGACGTGAACGTCCGCGACCGTCGGGTCGGCGACGAAGACCGAAGTGGCGTTCTCGTTCAAACGTACCAGCGTGCCTTTACCCGCGCTAATGTTCAGGGGCGCCGACGCATAGTCCGGCATGCCTGCCGGCGCCGCGGCGACAGTCCGGACTACTGGGGCACGCGACGAAGCGGCGGGCACCTTGACCGCATGCGGGGGGGCCGCGAGCGCCGGTGCCGCGCACAATACCGCGCAAGCCATCACCCATGTTGCTTTGCGAGTCGGACTGAACTGCATTTGACGTCTCTCTATCCTGGCGAATGAATCTGGTCCAGCGGTTTGAACGGCATCAGCGCGACGCGGGGATAGAAGGCAGCGGTGATGGCGCGCTGTCGCCTCCTGCGGCCACACTCCCCGTCGCGTCGGACTTCTCGGAACCTCTATAGATCGCGACCGGCCGCGGCGCGACAGGTGCAGGTGCAGCGGCGGCGGCGACCTGGACCGCACGCGAGCGTGGCAGATCGCGTACGGCACGCGAGATGTCGCCGGCCCAAACCGGCGCGGGCTGCACCGCGGAAGCCGGCGGCGACGCAGCGGGGTCGCGCGAAGCCGTCGCGAAACTGCGCAGCGCGAGAGACAGGCTGCCGAGCCGAGCAGCGACGGACACGACCTCCCCCATTCGCGGCGTGACTTCCAGCGTGACTGTACGGGCGCGGTTGCCGACTGTTTCTGGAGCGTCACTGTTCTTCGGCCGCTTGATTTCCGACCCGACGGCCAGCACCCGGACGTGCTCGACGACCGTTTCGCTCGACACCGCAAGGTCAGGTAAATCGGTGCGGCGGTCCATCTGCTGCGTCAGCAGCAGGTCGACGTAGTCGCCCGGCTGGATCAGACCGGCGTTACCGGACACGTCGTCGACGGCCACCGATACGGCGCGCATTTCAGGTTTGAGCGTCGCCGCGAGAAAACCGGGTGCGCTCGGCAGGATCACGTCTTCGGCCACCAGAACGGTGCCGCTTGCTGCCGCATGGCGCAGCAACGCACCCTTCAGTTCCAGGGCGTCCGGCGCGCCGGAGACAATAGCGCCCGGCGGTACGTCCGCAACCGGCACCGGCTTCCAGGCGAGATCCTCGTCGCGCAACAGAAGGCCCTGCGGCAGGGCGGCTGCGCTGACCAGCACCTTTTGCGTATCGACGGCCGGCTTCGACCGATGCGAACCGCTGGCGATGACCACACGAACGATCAGTGCGATCATCAACGCCCCGACGATGAGTACGGCGAATTTAATGACGTTTGACATGGAGACGCCGTCCTATCGCTTCAGAATCAGGGGCAGCACGGCAGGCAACACAATCACCAGGCCGCCGCCAAAGGCAAGCGCTACGCCGTACGGAACACCGCGCACTCCCGAAAACATCGCCAGTGCTCGCAACAGCAGCGAATGCTGGTCCGAATTCATGTTTCGCGTGGCAAGACTGATCAGAGACACCACCAGTCCGATCAATGAAATCAGCGTCAAGGCCGGGAGCGCGAGACTCAGGCCGACCCACAAGAAAATGACTGCGGCAAGTTTCGCGTCGCCGCCGCCAAGCATCTTTGCGGCGAAGAGCGCTGCACAGACGAGGAAGACACCTAGTGCCAACCCCAGGTGGACGATCACCTGATCGAGGGTCAGGCGAAGGGTTGCCGCGTCCACGAAAAAAAGCGCGCCGACCGCCAGCACGACCCGGGTCGGCAAGCGTCGCGAACGAACGTCGATGACCGCGAGCCAGAGGAGCGCACACAGTACGACTAGACGGATGGTGAGAGACAGTAGGTGCACAGTGTCGGCGGCATGAAGTGAAAGAAGACCGGCGAAGGCCCGAACCAACACCCGGACCTCCGGTTTCGACTGTTACGTGCTCGCCGCAGTGATTTTGGCGAACAACGCGGTAAACAAGCCCGTCATGCTGCCGCTGAACGTCGTGCCAACCGCCGTCAGCGCCACCACAACGATGCCAGCCAGAATCGCGTATTCCATGGCGCTGACGCCACGGTCGTCGCGGACAAGCATATTCAAGAGTTTGATCATTTATTTCCCCGAAAACAGGTAGATGGATTCGCCCGGGAAGACGATGAACCGGGTGTGGCCAGCCGCATCCCACGCCCGCTCTCGCCCATACATTGAAAGGGCAATAAACCACTGCTTTACACTTCGAGCCGGGACGGCCGGTAAAAGGTCTAACGACGTTGCAGAAATAAACTTTAGCGATTCCTAACGATAATTTTCTCGGTCGACGATACTTCGGGTAACTTTCCAAATCGTTCAGGAGTGTGAATCTGAAGGGTTTAACGTTTGCGAGGCCCATTCTGTCTGGAATGTCTCACCAAAGAACCCGCGGCAAGTAAGTTCGAAAATCCGGAACGGGTAAGTGTTTATCCTGGTGCGAAAATCAGGACCATGAAATCGTACTGCCATCGGCGGCCGGCAGATCCGTCCTGATATCCACGATTCAAAACGGAGTCAACGATTTCGCCTTGTCGAGTTCCGAGCGTAAATCCGACTGATAGGCAGCACGGAGATTTTCAAGGTAGTTGTCGTCTCAACGATTAAATTTCAGGCGCCCTTTCTGGCTCTGATGTGATGGGCAACTCCAGCCAGGCGGCCGGTTGGCAAGAGCTGGCGCATGGACGGGACGTACAGTACGCCGAGCCAACGTAGCCGCCCGCATCGGGGTGATGTTGCTTGAGCATGTTTGGGATGCAAGACCCGGTGGAGTTGATGTTTCGGTACCGGGGCATGCCCTTTCTCTGTTGCGAGAGGAAGTGAGCCGAAGTGGCGGCGACTTGCCGACACTGGCAAGGTGACGAAGTCCGTTGGAAACGGAGCTTGAGGCGAAGCGGTTACGCCAAGATGAGCTTCTGGGCTGAGCTGGGACGGTTGAGGAACACGAACCTGTTTAAACGCATCTGACAGTTGAATCGTCGCCCCTGCCTACACCGCTTAACAGGCAGCACGCGAACTGTCACCGGATCCCGCTTCACCCTGCTCACGAAAGTCCTGCCGGTCGTATCGAGTGATTCGATCATCGCGCGCTGCCCACGTGCTTCCGCAATCACGCGCACGATGCGTGTGCGGTAGTGCAACAGCGCACCATCGGTGGGCACAGCGGGGCCGGCCTGCTCCGCGATCGTTTCTTTTCCTTCCGGTTATCTATTTGGGTATGCAGCGGATCGCCCGGGTCGCGACACATCGCGGCATCTCGCCACCGATGCTACCAGGCCGACTCGCGGGCTGCTTGCTCAATCACGTCCACGCCCTCCCGCCCGCTAACAGTAGACGCGACGTGGCCGACTGGGAGTACCGCCAGCGGACCCATCGCCTGCGGCGCTCAGAACTGCTCGATCCATGCCGCGAGGCGATCGGCAGGAAACTCTGTTTTGCGTTGAGTGGGTAGGAACGCGATGGCATTACCCTCACGTACCGGATCAAGCGCGAAGTCATTCCCGTCCAGCCAAAGAAGGCTCGCCAACCATACAGCGTGTCGCGTCGACACGGCTTTGTTAGTCGCTTCTCCCAGAAATTCGGCAAGTGCGGCAAGCTCGTCCCAGACCAGAGCATCGCCTTCGCGCCGGACCCTGATGCCCGCCTCCTCTAGCGTCTCGACCATCGCCGCCACTGCGTTGCCAGCGCTAGAGCCGACGCGCCGGTTACGTAGCTGCGCAAGGTTCGCCGCCACCATGTGGCCAAAAGTCCCGCCCCGGCAACTCTCGGCCGCGACCAGATCAGAGTAGTCCAGCAACTGCCAGTCAGGCTCAGAACTTTGCACATCGGCGAGTACTGCTGCGGCCAGGTAGGTTTCCACCGGCTGGAAACGCTCGGGCCCGATCAGAACGGCAGACAGCGTGCGAATCAGACCGATGCGCGTGGCGAGAGTCTGCTTTTGCAGCACGCCCAGTTTTTCACGCACCAACTGGTCCCGCTCCTTGCGCAGGTCGGCCAGTTCGAGCGCCTGTTTCAGTTCCATGCGCAATGCTGTAATGTCCCACGGCTTTTTGATATAGCGGTGGATATGACCGAGGTTGACAGCCGCGACGGTCTGGTCGATCTCCGAATAGGCGGTGGTCAATATTCTCACGACATGCGGATAGCGCTCGCTTGCATAGCGGAGCAACTCGTTGCCGAACTCGCCCGGCATGCGCTGGTCGGAGACAAGGACCGCCACCTTGTCACCGTGTGCGTCCAGCAGCGCTTTGCCTTCTTCCACCGAGCCGCCAGTCAGCACCGTCGCCAGGCTTCCAATGGCACGCTGGAAGTACTTCACCGCAGTGGCCTCGTCATCGACGAAGATGATCGCCGGTGACGACTCCTGTGTGGCTTTCGCTTCGTTCATCAACAACTCCTGTGCGGTTGACCTTTGATATGGGGGAAATCCAGCATTACGGTGGTGCCAACCCCCGACGTGGACTCGATCCGGAGTCCGCCGCCACAGGACTGCATGACACGGTTGCATAGAATTAGGCCCAAGCCGTTCCCACCGCATTTCGCGTGCGTTGTAATCGGGTCCGTCAACAGACGGGCTTCTATCTCAGGCGGGATTCCCGGGCCGTTGTCGCAGATGCGGATGCCGGGGTTGGGTTCTGCAATCACGGTAAAGCGCACCGACGGATAGGGCACATGCGCAAGCGCGCGTAGCGCGTTGGACAATAGTGAAGAGAGCACAAGCGCCACGCAATTGGGTTGCGTCACCACGGCAAAGTCGCCAATGACCTCGACCTGTACGCACGACCGCTGCGCCGTTGCAAACGGATAGGTATCGAGCAAAGCGGAGATCAGTCCATGCGCCGTGATCTCGCTGCGGGCATCGCCTCCCGCTGGTCTCCGGTGCCCATTGTGGACCGACCGCCAGAAGGAGGAGACCATCGCTATGCAGTACTGCGCGCTCTCCCGCATTGATCTGGCGGCTCCGGTAATCTCCCGCTGCGAATCGTGCTCCACGTCGGTGCGATTTTCGATGCTGCGCGCGTTCAAGCTGATGGCGGCGAGCGGTGTGTGCAGTTCGTGCGCCAGAAAGGCCAGCGTCTCGTCTATTGCCGTCAACCGTTGATTTTGTATGGTGCGTTCGCGGTAGCGCTCGAACGCCATTTGCAGCGTCTCGCGCACGGAAGCCGGCCTAAGCGGCTTTTCAAGGATGCGAAACACCTCACCGGTATTGACCGTCTGCATCAGCACGTCTATGTCCGCGTAAGCAGTGACCAGAATGCGAACGATGTGCGGGTATTCCTGCGCCACCTGTCGCAACAGGTCACCACCATCGCGGCCTGGCATACGGAAATCCGTGACTAGCACAGCAATGCGGGCGTTGTCCTGTTGCAGGATAGCGATCGCCTCATCACTGCTGTTGGCGAGCAGGACCTCAAAATCCGCACCGACCGCGCGAGCGAAATATTTGCACGCCAACTCTTCGTCGTCGACGTAGAGAAGAGTGGGCTGCGTCTGCCTGATGTCATTCATTGCATTCTCATGGGGCGCGCGACAGATCAAAGCTGAATGATGCCCAACTTCCCAGTTCGCTCTCAGCGTACAGCAGGCCGCCATGGCGCTCGATGACGGCATAGCTGATCGACAGACCCAAGCCTAGGCCCTGTCCTACTTCGCGGGTGGTAAAGAACGGCTCGAACACGCGCGCGAGATGCTCACCCGCGATGCCTGGCCCATTGTCCCGTACCACCACATGTAGGCGTTGCCCCGACCACTTCACTGAGATGTGAATCGCCGGCCCAGCGGTGCCCGCGTTGCGCATGGCTAATACCGAGTTGGAGAGCAGGTTAATCAACACGCCAATGATGGCCGCTTCGTCGCCCTGCACCAGGGTATCCACGGGGAGCTCACGCGTAACTGCGACGCCACGCAATTCATGCGCGATGAGTCGGATTGCCGAATCGAGTGCCTTTTCGAACAGGAAGGGAGTTCCCGCCTCCGCCTCGGCGCCGGGCTTGCGGTAGGCGAAGGTCTTCAGGTCCGACACGATGTGCTGGATCCGCTGCATGCCCTGCCTCGCGTCGACAAGACATTCCTGCAGCGCTGGTTCCGTTTTGGCCATGGGCTCCTCCATCGCGACTTCGATCGCCATCAGGCAAAAATTTACCGGGTTATTGACTTCATGCAACAAGCCCGCTGCAAGCGTACCGACTGCCGCCATTTTTTCCTGCTGTAACAGTTGGCCCTTGATATCGAGCAGCTTGCGGTTGATCACTTCAAGTTCGGCATTTTTTTCGGATACTTCTGCCTTCAGGCGAAACAGCATGAAGCGCACCCGCTCGTTGAAGAAGGTATAGACGGCGCTAGCGGCAGCGGCGAAGAGAAGGAGCAATACGTTGACGGTCATCGTGCCGATCGGCACCACGCCATGTGGAGGCAGCAGGCAGGCAAGCAGGTACAGGAAGCAGGACAACACCCCGAAAACCAAGTTTTGCCATAAGCCGAATGGTAATGCAATGCCGGAAGCGAAGATGGCAAGATTCAGACCCATGTAGTATGGCGACTGAACACCATCTGTCTGCCAGATCATCCACGAAATCATGGCCTGCGGTAGCAGCAGCCAGGACAGTGTCAACCATGGAGTCAAGCGTCGCCCTACCACGCTGCCCAGCATTATCACAATGCCACCGATCAGCAGCGAGACGAGCAGACGCGCAACTGCGAACGATGTCTGCAGTTGGGGATACTGCGCGTAATCCAGCCCCACGCCGAGTAGGACGAGCACAATGGCGGTATAGGCACCGCCGCGGCTGAAAGTCACGCGGAAGTCCGCGAGTTCAGTTTGATATCCTGTGTGCAGTTGACTCATGGATCGGGTGTCTGCTGACGTTTCAGAGGATCGTGGCTTCTGCGAACACATTCACCCCAGTCTCGTCGACATAGAGCTTCTGCCCGGCGGACTGTGCGGGCAGCAGCGAGCGCATACTGCTCTCATTCCGATAGATCAGATACCACTCGAGCAGATGCTCCATGCCGTACTTCTCGGGGTTCGCTGAATGGACGTTGGTGACCAGCAATTGGCCACCAGGTCGCGTACGTGCAGCGAAATAATTCAACAGGCGCGCGCAGACCTTGTCCGACAGATAGTCAAAGAGACCTGCGCAGTACACTGCGTCGAATTCCCGCAAAGCCGCGTCTGGTGAAATTTTGCGTTTAAGCAGGTCGTGCACCGATTGATGCACCATTTCCACCGAGACCTTGTGCCCTCCGTCGCCCGCCGATCGTTCGATTGCGGCCTTGGTGAAAGCCAGTGTTTCCTCGCTGAAGTCGACCAACTGGAACGACAGCAGATCGGGCTGCGCATATTCGCGCACGAAGCGCTGGATCTCGAAAGCCGGTCCGCAGCCAACGTTGAGTACGCGGAATGGTCTGCCGGCAATGCGAGCCGCTTCGGCCTGACGCGTCAGAAAGTCGATCAGTAGCGTGATCCGGTTCCGATGTGCGGTCGCCACGGCAGCCTTGAGGAACGCCGTATTGACGATCTGGAAGTAAGTGGTCGGTCCCTGCTGCGGATCGCTCAAGATCTGGTTGACCATCTCGTAATCGCCGGCATAGCCCAGTGGCTTTGTAAACGTCCGGTAAACGAACGGGGCACGAAGTAGCAACGGATGCAGTGCCGCTTGCGCGTAGGTACGATGCACGGGCGCAATCTCGGCATCGACACGTTCGGCCTCTTCCTCGAGCCGCACGAGGTACGACTTGACCTTGTGCATGATGGGGGTAGCGAGTTCGTAGAACAGATCCTCGCGCAGCCTGCCGTCGGTCTTCGGCAGGCTCTCGGTCAGATCGACCTGCTCAACCCAACGCGACACTTCCGACAGGAACGCGCGCATCTCGTTGACCACAATCTGATAGTCGCGCCGGATATTAAAGCGCGCGTCCCAGTCGCTGATGAAAAGTTCTGCTTCTCGCCCGACCGACTTGGGTTCATTGGGCAGAACGCTAAGCTCGCGCCACTCGTCGATCAGCGCCAGTGAAACCACCGCAGTGAGACCGGTATTCACCAGACTGACGACCACCGCTTTGCCAAGATAGGCATTCTTGCTGCCCATACGCACGCTCAGCTCGCTTAATACCTCACTGACCTGCACGATGGAGTAGGGGTTATAGACCTCCATCACCAAAGACTTTCTCTGGAGGTTGATGATTGTTCCACGCACCTGCTCGCGTTGCGAGTTGCGGAAGCTGACTACCGGGTCGATTTGCGTTTGAGAGTACACGGTATAAGAACCTGAGGAATCCGGAAAACGCAGTTGGGTGTTGCATGGAGTCCAGTGAATGTTCCGCACGTACGACATCGGATACGAGCCGTCGACGTGGTTCAAACCAGTGTTGCACTGGAAACACCAAAACCCTTTGCCGGGATGGCTCCGGCGAGTCGCAGTGTAACATCAACACAGTTAATCCTGAACCACGCCAAATCAGGGATGAAGAACGTACGCAAGTTTGCCTTACAAACATCTACACGCTGTAGAAACTGGATTTTGCGACGAATCATTTTTCTCGGTGACCGCCGCTGTCGACAGGAAGATGGTTGCGATAAGGAATCAGGCCGGTGCGCAATACCGACGCCCGGCTGCGACGGGTCACGAACGCAGGCGTGAGCTGCGGTGCTGTTCTGAAGTTTGGGGAAGGCCTCTCGAAGTTGGCTCAGCCTTGCTTACAAAATTCGCTTGCTGATCCCCATATTAGGAAAGTGTTCGGAGCAGGCCACCTCGCTGTCGCAACGCCGGAAAGATTGGAAGGTCAGGTACAAGCGGCCCGACGAAGTCTTCAACCCCATCCTTTGCGGACGTCGTGACCCTCCCGGAGAAAATTGGCCCGTGAGTTCAGCGAGCGAAATCACTACAGCCAGAGCTATCCTCCGGCGTGTCTTCGCGTGGAAATGATGGTCAAGCCCCGCTTTGGACGGGAGTACCGTGGCAGCGTTGCCGCGTACTCGGTACCGATGCCCCAGCACGTGATCCCATGCGTGTTGACTGGCCTGCCGCCCGCGCAAGGAGTCGAACCCGGTCGACTCGAGTTGCTCGACACGCCCGCGGCGGGAGTGCCCTAAGCGAACGGCCAGTCTGTAGCGGTGAGCGATTATTTCAGCGTCGATTAATGAATGTCGGTTCGGCCAATGAAGGAGCGTTCGCCCTTGACAACGGGTGGCCGATTACGGGGGCGTAGCCGACGCCTGAATGTCTGAACGACGACGCATGTGATCGGCGCTTTGTGGCCGAACTCCGTAATACGAAGCAAAGTTGTCACCAAAAGCGAAGTAATGTTGTCAACATCCGTTTTTGCGTAGCATCGCGGCGGCGACGACGAAGCACATCGCGCTACCGAAAGGTCGACACTGCGCGCCTGCGCTCTGCCGAAGCCCGTGGGAAGCTACGCCTCATGGTCGTCGCGGCCGAGGCGAAAGTTACCGGACATGCGGTTGTAGAAATGCCGTGAGATGGCGATACGATCCTCCTTGCGCATCACTGGCTTTTTCGAAAAGACCGGAGGATATCTCGTCCCATAGAGCGTGCCGCACTGTGCACAACGGTACGGCGAACCGATGAGACTCGCGTTCCGGACGTATGTTGTCTCACCGCCGTAATGGCGAGGCCGCGTTTCGAGTGTGCGGTGGTGCGCAAGGCAACGATTCTCGCTGGACATCTGGTATGTCACGCTGTGGTGACCAAGGGATACGCGCTACCGCGCAATATCTGAATACCGGGTGGTGCAGACGTCGCTGGGCACCGTCAAGGGGGAATCTCACAACACCTTGGCGGGAATCTGCAGCCTGCGTCGTAGGCATCTTAGATGCAAAACATCGCTCATCGGGTCCAGGCCCTCGTACGGGTCTAAGTCCACCTTTGTCAACTGGATCAGGGTATGCGCACGGGCGATCCGTCGCGGGTGTTGTCTCCGATAGTAGTACCAGGCATTCATGGTCGTCAGACGCTGACCAAAAATCGATGACGCAGCGTTGCCGGTCGACTGCCATGAAGCGAAGCCGCTCACAGAATGTCTTTGCAGCAGGATCCGCTTCGAGCATCAGCCATGCTTCGAAAGCGCTGCGCCTGTATAGCGTCAGACGTCGCCCCACTTTTGGACTGAACACGTCATAGCGGTACGACCCGCGAGGACGCGGCAACGTGAGCGGCTCGAAGCTTCGCAAAACGTCGACCATGTGCCACCTGCCAGAGGATTTCATCGCCTAGGACGAACGTGAATTGACGAATTCAATGCGCACTGATGCAAAGTGTCAACTTTACTTCGCTGCGAAACGAAGTAAATCCGCCAACTCTTAGGCTCACGCCCTGTCCTAGCGGGCAGTGGCCAGTGACAAACTTACTTCGATCTACGGGCCCCGGGCATTCTACGAATCGAAGAACTGAAACGCCTCGGACACGTCCTTCAGCACGAAGGTCACCACTTGACAGCGGTTGAGCAGAAAGTCGATAAGCGCTTCGGTGAAGGATGGACGTTCGACCCGCCGCACGAGTTCCCGATGGACTCGCAACAGATTCCTTTCTGAAATCTGGCTTGCAAAGCGCTGCCGGTTAATAAAGGCCTCGATGGCCTTATTGAGCGTGGCCAGAGTTCGCTTCAGATCGTCCCGTTGCGGCTTCCCAGAGCCGGTCTTGATGATCGCCCGCACGGCCAGGATCAAGGTCAGCGTGCGCTGCTGGCCGTCCACGATGTCGAGCCATTCGGCCGTTCCGTCTCCGTCGTCATTCTTTTCGATCTTCGAATGAAACACGATCGATCCCAGCCGATAGGCCGGCTTGCCAAGATTCGCGTCGATATCCGCGAAAAGGTCGTGAATATTCTTGACCGACCACTTGTACGGGCGCTGAAAAGACGGAATGGAAGGTTGTCGACCTCGAGCAGGCTGCGTACCGAAAGGATGTTCTTATCAAGCGATAGCTTCATCCGGATCCTCTCCCTCCTGCTGCCCGCGCTTTTTCGGACTCAGCGAGATGCGCCATTGCCCGACGGTTTTCCCTACGTTTTCCGAATCGAACGTCTGCTCCAGACATGCGAGAAGATCTTCCTGGCGCGGTTGCGCGAACACCAGCCGATACAGCGCGAGACTGCGCTTGAGCCGCCGATAGCGTGCTTCGTCTCGGCTGAGCGGCAGCGCCATGACCGCGCGTTCGATCTGCGCGCCGTTCTCGACCTCGTAGATCCAGAAGGGAATCAGATCGTTGGCGTCCGCCGGCCTGCTTTCAACCGCCAGCCCGAACAACGCGTTCCAGACGTCGCCGTGCGTCTCGGGCGCACGCTGCAAGGCTGCGGACCCATGCTTTTGCGCGACGTTCTTGCGCACCGCGTAGCCCTTGTAGCGATGCACGCGCCCTTCGCGCTGTTCCATGTCGACAGGATTGGACGGCAGGTTCCAGTGCACGACCGAATGGCACCAGTGATGGAAATCCAGCCCTTCCTGACCGATGGATGTCGAAGCCAGCACGAACGGCCAGAACGGCGAGTTGAACGCGGCCTGCACCGATTTCTTCCGCGCGACTGCGCCCTCTTCCTCGTTCACGCTTCCGAAGCGCAACGCGAAATGCGTGCGGACGCGTGTCTCCGAAGGCTCGATGGACACCAGGCCCTCGCGGACCTCGACCTCATCCGGATGCAACGTCGCGCTGCGCAGCGACATCGCCTCGTACATGGCGTCGCCGAGCTTCTGGCAGCCTTCGGCGACGGTGCGTTCGGCAAGTCCGTTGGCATCGAAGAGAATGTGGACGTATTCGTCCAGCAGCGCCTGCAGATTGCCGTCCGCACCATACTGCAAGACGCGCTGCCAGTACGAGTCCTCGTCCTTTTCGACAGCCTTCAGCAACGCGACCGCACGCGGCGAATTGAACTGGCTGCGCATGCCTTCTGCAATGCGCGCCGCCGCGCCGAACATGGCGGCCGGCGCGCTGTCGTGCGGCCATCGGCGCAACAGCGTGCGCAATGCACAGGTCGCCGGGGCGTTGAGCGCGACATGCGCGATGACCTCCGCCAGATCGTCGGGCACGCGGCCCAGGTCGTCGAACTTGCCATCCCACGTTTCGAGCCAGAGGCTGACGTGATCGTCGAACGCGCTGGACGTGTCGTCGTCCGAGCCGTCGCGCACGGTGCGCGCCGGCGACCATTCCTTCGCGCACCATTCGCGCGCTTCGGGATGCAGGCTCGCCTCCAGCCGCGCGAGCGTCACCCAGTACCAGCGCCGGTCGAACGGACCTTCGTTCGTGCGATGCACCACGAACGGCGCGATCGCTGGCACGACGATTCTCGTGGCGCGCAGGTGAATGTCGGCATAGGACGGTGCGGCATCGGCGCCGGCATCGCCTTGCAGCACGAGCGGATCCACCAGCGAAGTCAGCGCCTGCGACGGAAACGCCAGCAGCAGTCCCGCCATCCCGGCAGGCTCGTTGCCGCTTCGGTTGAATGACAGGCGTGGCCCGAATCGCCTGACCATCGCCGAATATTTGATCCGGCTGTCGAAGTACTCCATGAGCCGGCGCTCGGCCTCGAAGGAGAGAATGGCCGCGAGCGCATCCGGCACTACGTTCCATGCCGAGAACACCAACTGCTTGCTGACGGAGCCAACGCCTTCATACTCGCCGCCGGCGCGCCAGTAGCCGAGCGACGGCGGCATCCAGAGCAGCTTCCAGATACCGTCCCGATCGATTCTCCCGATGAGCGCGCGCAGGCGCGCGTTGTCCGGATCGATCGCGCGATAGTGCTCCACATCGCGTGCCCTGAAGGACGCGAGCGGACGCGCGGCGAATATCTCGTGAACCGGCGACGACTTGCGCCGGACCTGATCCTGCAGCGACTCCTTGAAACGGTAGCCGCCCATGAAATTGAGGAGATACGGGCTGGATTTCCAGTACTCGATGGTGTCCGGCTCCTCGATGGCGCTCGCCAGAGCCTCAAGCGTGCGGAAGTCGGCCAGATCGCCCGCGGCGAGGCGCGGCACGAGCGGCTGCTCCCGCACCATTGCGTCGGCGCGCAGCGTGGCTTCGACCCGTTCGGTGCGGCACATCACCTGCCGCAAGGTCCGCTCGATGCGAGCCTTCACCGGCCCAAGCGAGGCGAGATCGCCGGTGCCGCGCGCTCTCAGAAGGCCGGTGCGCAGCGCGACGATATCGTCTTCGAGCGCATCGACAATCTTCGCTCCGTCTTCGCCCGGATACAGGAAGCGCAGCGTGCGCAGGAAATCCGCGTAGTGATCTTCGCTCTCGTCATTGCGCGCGTACATCTTGTAAGGCGTCGCGGAGAGCAGCAACACGCGCGCGCGGCCTTCGTAATTGAAGAGTTCGTGCGCGAGTTCGGCGGCGGGATTGACCGTGTCTTCGGACGCGCCAGGATCGTCGAAGAGATCGTTGAAGCGCTGAAACTCGTCGAGAATGACGAGTGCGGGCTTCAGCGCGACCAGACAGGTCCGCGACAGGCGTGCACGCAGTTCGCCGGTCAGCGCCTTGCAGCGCTCCTGGTCTTTTGCACCGATGGTCCTGCGGCGGTCGGCATAAAGCTCCGCGATGCAGCACACTTCCTGATGAAAAGCGGCCTCGTTCAGGATGCCATGGCGAAACGCGCCCGCAATGGCCTGATCGAAGAAGACCTCCTGTTGCGCGTCGGCGTCCCATGTATCGCCCGCCGTGGCGCGCAGCGCATGGCGCAAACCCCGCTCGTGCACGCCGGGCAGCGCGCGCAGCATCTGATAGATGAGATGTCGCTCTTCCTTGCGCCCCGTGCGCAGACCGCCGCCGTTTTTCGGGCCGAAGGCCGTATTCGGCGTGAAGCTGATAAGGTTCACCGCGTGATTGTCGAGCTCATGCGTGTACTTCGGCAGCAGCGTGAGCCGGTTCGCGCGCGACACATCGGACTGGCCCGGCAGCAGAAGCCGCTCGATGTTTTGCGCCGCGATCTCCGCATTCGAACAGACATAGACGATATCGATGCGCTTTTGCGTCTGCGCAAACCTGTCGATGGTTTTTGCGATCACGCCCTTCGCGATCATCGTCTTGCCGAGACCGACTTCATCGGCGACGAGAAAGCGCATGGCCGGTTGGTCGTCGTCGAACATGCGCTCGAAGACGTAATCGACCGTCCGCTTCTGAAAATCCTTCAGGCCCGTAATGAACGTGCTTGCCGCGATGTTGCGTGTCATTTGTTCTTCTCGTTGTTCAGCGCCGTTTCGAATACGGACCAGACTTCCAGAAAATCGGCCGTGAGAGTGGGTTCGTCCGCCCGTTCCGATGCGTCGCCGCCAGCCTCTTCCCGCGCCGGCCTGCGGCGCAGCCGCTCCACCAGATCGCGCACCTGCGCGAGGCGCTCCGGCTCGCGCGCGTAAGCCCGGGCGAGCATCTCGAACAGCGGCATATCGTCGAAGGATGCGCCGTTGCCGCCGCGAACCCTGACGCCGTCGCCGTTTTCATCGCCTTCGACGTTGTCCCAGTCGCCGAGCAGCAGCAGCAGATAGCGGATCAGGCCTTCGCGATTCCTGATGGCCGCGTGCAGGATCTCCAGGTCGCGCTCTTCCGGGCCGCCGTGCAGCGGCAATTTGAGGACGAAGCTCAGCGTCGCCTCGCCCCGCCTGAGCGTGAAGCCCGTGAACGCAGTCACCTGATGCGGCGCGAACTCTCCCAGACAGACGCCATCGGACGAGGCGTCCGCGCGTTGCGCAGGATCGATCTGCGTGGCCCATGTCTCGTTCTGCGACACGAGCCATGCCTGCGCCGACGCGCCGTTCCAGCCGATGCCATCGAGCCCGTGAAGCTTCACGGTCCAGTTCGATTCCGCCGCTTCGCCGTGCAGCGCGAGCAGCGCGCGGGCCAGTTCATCGCGCAGCGCTTCCAACGCGCGTTCGTCATCGAGCGCATCGGGTTCGACCGGCGCCGAGCGCACGTAGTCCGCCAGCAGTGGCCCGAGTCCTTCCTCGCCAAGCCACTTCTCCGGGCCGCCGACCTTGCTCGTCCGTCCGATCAGTTCGATCACGAACTCGACGTTGCGGCCCTGCTCCAGCGCCGCGCCGGTGGCGTTCGCCGAGCCGATGAAGAGATGCGTATCCCACGCGCGCCGGCCGATATACACCTTCGCATGCAGCCCGCGCTGCCGTTGCGCATCGTCGTCCTCGGTGTCGCCGGAAAACGCATGATCGCTCAGCACGCGCACCGTTTCGAAGTCGCCGTGCGATGCGCACTTGTCCAGTTCTTCCGCGCGCGAGACGAGAAAGAGCGGCGCATGGGCGCTCGACGCGAGTTGCGTCAGCGCATTCGTCGAGACGAACGGCGAGATCACGCCAAGTTCGTCCCAGTGCGATCCGTTGGCCGTCCCGGGATACCAGGATGCCATCTTCTTGTCGATGCCCAGCGGATGAAAGCGCACCCGCGTGAACTTGTCGGGCAGTTGCCACGTGGTGCGCGCTGCATCCGCGCACAGCAGTTCTATCTGCTCCGTGCGCGCCGCGCCGAGGTCCGCCTGCTTGCCCCGCTGCAGCCATTCGATGAACGTCGCGAGTGGCCGGTTTTCTTCCAAGCGCTTCTTGCCCGGTTCGCCCTCGAGCCACAGCGACAAGTCCCACGAACGGTCATCGGTCAGATTGCGCGTGAGCACGAGCAGGCGAAGCAGCACGGGATTCCTATCGGCAGCATCGGCGGGCACGAAGCGCAGCAGCCACACCTTCGGATGGAACACGCCGTGCTCACGGGGCGCCTGCGTCTCCTGCACCATGTTCTCGAGCAGCCCGAGCAGGGAGTTCGAATTGCGCGGAATTTGCATGCGGCCCCGCTGACAGAAGACCGTCAGTCGGTCGCCCATGCGGCGCAGCGCGTCGAGCACCGGCAGCGCATCGGGCTGGTCGGGCGAGGTGTGCTCCGCATCGCGCCCGGCGAGATGCAGCGGCAGGGTCAGCAGCGTGATGAGATCGAGCGAATAAGTGGTCGCCACGCCGCAGTCGAATCGATAAAGATCGGGCGGCGTGAGCGCGTCGGTCAGCAAACTGCGTTGTTCCAGATTGATCATTGGGCGTTCGTCCAGCCAGCGTGCCATTCATTGAGGAAGTCGCGCGCCACGGGCCACCGGTAGCTGAGCGGCACGAGTCCCGCCTTGCCACTCCATTGCTCGCGGGCGGCCAGGTTTTCGAAGCGCGAGCGATTGCCCTTGCGCTTGAGGTTCGTCTCGCGATCGCGGATGAGAAGGCGGCATTCGTCTGATGCGCCGATATCCGCGCGATGCCGCAACGCCAGCCCAAGCCACATGCGCACGAATTTCTGCGTGTCCGTGCTGATCGTGTGGCCCTTGTTGGTCACGCGCGTCCAGAAGGCCTCGAGATCCCAGCCGGCGCAAAGCGGCAGGCCCTCGTCGGCCCATGCAGCGAGTTCGAGCCCGCGCTCAAGCGCGATCGCGTCCGACGGAGGCGAGAGGCGCGCGAGTTCGAGGTTGTAGAGCAAGGCCGCGCCACGAATGAGCACGTTCAGCCGATGCGCATCGTCGATCAGCAGGCGGATCGCCTCCGGAAACGTTTCCTTGCGCGGATGCAGCCAGATCTGTTCGATGTCGGGCAACGCGTTGCCGTGGGCGATGTCCTGAGCGATCCATGTCAGCAGCGACTGACCGTGATGCAAGGTCCAGCGGTCCAGCAGCAAGGCCGCCTCGCCGCGCGTGAGCGCGAGATCCGCATTGCCGGGAAAGCCTGCCGGACGCAGTTCGACCAATTTCTTATCCCAGGCGAGGCCGCTTTGATCGCCGTCGTGCATGTCCTGGTCGTCGCGCATGCGCCGTGCGCCGCGTTGCGCGTGCCGGCGTTCCGCCGTCGCGTAGTACTGTTGCTGCGAGACGCGCGCGCGCCGCAAGCCCCAACTGCCGAGCGCCGTCCAGTAGACCGAACTCGGAAAGCGCTTCAGGTCCTCGCCGCTTTCGCGGCCGATGACGCCCGGCTCATCCGGCGCCGTGTTGGCGAGCAGCGCCTTGAGCAGCCTGACTTCGGACGAGCGCGCGGCCAGGCGGAACGCCGAAGCAGAAGTGTTGCTCGCGTCGAGTTGCTCCATTAGCCAGGGCACGAAAAACACATAGCGCAGACGCGTCTGGATGGTCGAGGTGCCGGGAAAAAGCTGATCGGCGATCGAATCGCGTATGCCGCCGATTCCCAGTTCGTCACGCGCATCGGGTTCGCTGAAAAGTGAAAGAAGCTGCAGGCTGCGTTGCCCCGCGGCGGCATCATGATCGAGCCACGAAAGTTGAGAAGCCATGAAACCTGTTCCGGTCCGTTTGTTAATCGAGGGCTTAAGCTCGGGAGAGCGTGAGGATAGGTGATCTATTGTGGTCGGTACACCAAGCGTATGCCCACATCCGGACAAAAATTGTCCAGAGCGCGCCGCTTAACTTCATTCAGCTTGCATGGAGACGGTCTTTCTGCGTTTACGGCAGGCTTTTAAAAGTCTTGAGGGGCGCATTTCGTACACCGGTCCGGCCGGACTCAAGAATCCGCCTGATATGTCGATAAGCCAACGACATACGCAGCACGCCAGGCAGCAGGAACTTCGCACACAAAGGTCGTAAATAATGAACATGAAGGGCCATCTTCTCTATATTGATATCACGCAGATTTGCGGCATCGGGTGCACGTTTTGCATGTATGCGGACAAGCACAAGTCCGGCATGCACATGCAGCTTTCACCCAGGGCGATGCAGAATCTCGCGTTCCTCATCAACTCGCCCGATGTCAAGCGCATTTCCGTGAGCGGTGAAGGCGAGCCGCTGAACAATATCGCGACCTTCCATCAGATTCTCGGTCTGTCGCGCGGCAACAAGGCATTCGAATTCATCACCAGCGGCTTCCTTCCTCACGACAAGCTGTCGGCGTTCTATGAGGAGACCAGCGCGCTCGTCTTCGCGAAGGACGACACCTGCAACATTCGCCTGAGTTCGGATTCGCACCACATCGAACGGATCAAGCATCGGCCGCACGGGTTCAGCATCGGCTATCTGCTCGAACGCAAGCCCGCCGGGCTGTCGTTTTCCTTCCGCTCGGTGGATACGGACCGTGCCTTCACCCGGCAGTATCTGGTCGATGAACTCGCGCACCACGGCCTCGATGCCCGCCTGGTGCGCCGAAGCACGCTCGAAGATCAACTCGTCGTGGGCGAGACGAGCTTCGGCGTCGAGTACAAGAACGTCGTTTATCCGGCGGACGGCACGCCATCGGGGTATCTCGAACTGCAGCAATACGTGCGGGCGATCGAAGAGAAAGTGCAAAAGCGGTTCACGCTCGGCAGCCTCAACAAGGCGCCCTTCGAGAATGGCATGGACGTCACCGTCAAGCCGAACGGCGATGTCTTCTTCTACGGAATCGAAAGCGAGCGGCTCGGCAACATCCACGACGATCCGGTTTCGTGGCAACGCCTCTCGCAGCGAGCGGCCGAGTCTGCGCTGGTCCGCGCGCTTTACACGCAGCCGTTCATGGAACTCGTCGATCGCCTGAAGGACGACGAGCATGCGCAGTCCATCCTGAAACGCGTCAACAATCCCTACTGGGTCATCAAGGCGATGGCGCGCCACGACGGCATGCTCGACAGGATGATTGCCTCGTAATGATCGACTCGCACACGCATACGTTCTATTCGAAGCACGCGGTCGGAAGCGTGGACGAAGTCGTGCGCTCTGCGCTCGAACGAGGCATCGGCGTGCTCACGCTGACGGACCACGCGCCCTTTCATGTGGACAGCCGGAACCGTCTGCTCGTCAGCGAACTCGACAGCTATCTCGAGGACATCGAGCGCGCCCGGTCGGCGTATCGCGGAGACATCACGATTCTTCGCGGGCTGGAATTCGACTATCTGCCGGGATCGTACGAGAGCACGGCGCGGATGCTGGCGCGCCATGATCTCGATTTCGCGATCGGTTCCATCCATTACGTGCCGATGAACGGTCATGACATGGTGAAGGTCTGGGAACTCGGCCGCCTGAACGATCCGGCGGTGTTGGAGCGTTATTTCGCGTCGCTGGACGAATTGCTGGAATGCGGCCTGTTCGATGCCGTCGGCCATGCCGATACGCTCGTGCGCGGCGTGCCCGAGCCGGTCATCTGCAGCTACATGGAACCGCTCGCCGCGGCCTTCGCGCGACACGGCATCGCGTTCGAACTCAACGCATCCGGCCTGCGCAAGACGACGCTCGACCCGCTTCTCGGCCAGGAGACCGAAACCGGCTGGTCATTCCCGTCGCGCGTCCTGATGCCGATGCTGATCGAAGCCGGCGCATCTTTCACCATCGGCTCGGATGCTCATGCACCCGGCGATGTCGGAAGGGGTCTGCAGTCCATGATCGATGCGCTCGTCCCGCTCGGCCTGCGCACCGTCAGCTATTTCGAAGAGCGCCGGCGCATCGATGTCGATGCGGCCTCGCTCACGGCACCGGCTTCGGATCCCGCCGAGGCGCGGGCGGCATCATGACTTCATTCTGCATTCACGAAGCGATGCGCACGCCGCGTCACGAGGACGTCGCGAATGGCTTGCGCGCCAAAGCCGCCGCGCTCTTCGAAAGCGGCGAAATCTCCATGCGTCAGTACGTGTCAGTGTTCGGCGGGCACGCGCTGCATCACCTTACGCGGCGCGACGGCATCTTCCTCGACATGGAAAGCGGTGCCGACGCCTCCGCACTGGCGCGCACCTACAGCCGCGCGAAGTACGGCAGCATCGGTGATATCCACTATCTTGCGGCGCAGATCGTCGAGCACCTGAGCCGCGAACTGGACTGCACGGGCAGTCACTGGGCGCGCCTCTTCAATGAAGCGGACGCGAACGGCGACAGCGTCGCGATGATGACCACCGGTTGGCGCAACGTGCCATCGACGGCGAACGTGCTGTACGACATCGTCGTCGACAGCATCAACGTGAAGCTGGCGCATCTGGGCCTGCCGACGATCATCAACGTCAAGCTGCCGCGCATCGCGCCGCCGTGCGAGAACTACGCGTCGCTCAGCAAGGAAGAGCGCGAGCGGGTCAATCTCGTGCAGGATCACGTCATTCCGGCCGAAAACTTTTACCGATGGGCGGCGGTGCACGTCATCTTCGGCGACGATGTGCTGATCACCGGATCCACCGCCGACAAGGTCTTCGACGGATCCATGCGCAACGGCGCAAAGTCCTTCCAGGCGATCTATCCCGTCGCCTTCGATCCCTCGCTGGCGCTTGCCGACGCGGCCATCGAAGAACGTCTGAACGAGGTGGACATCACCGGGAAACTCGACGCCACGCTGGCCGCCCTGCTCGGCGCGCCCGGCTACACGCCGATCTTGCGCACACTGCGGCTCGTCTTCTCGGGCGCCAATCGCAGCGCATTCGCGGACTTCCTGCCGCGTGTGCCATCCGCGTGCTGGCTGCGCCTGTACGTCGCCGCGCTTGGCAACGAATTCCTGCGCCAGGACGATTGCCGCCCGTCTCTGTCGATGCTGCGCGCTTGGCTGACCGAAACCGGGCACCTGAGCCATGACGGCATGGTGATCGCGCGATGACGCCGGATTGGGCCGGCGGCGCGGGCGGCGTGCGCTACGTGAGTTATTGGGAAACCGCGCCGGGAACGGTCATGCCGCCCTATGTCGCGCTCGCCATCGTGTCGATGCACCGCGCCCTGGGCGATGCGTTCCGGCTTCTTACGCCGCGATGCCTGCGCGAGTGGATCGGCAGAAGCCATCTGACCCGCGCCTGGTGCTTCGAGCCGCTTGCGTTCGAAATGAATCACGGCATCCGGAGCATCGTCGCGAAGAGCGATTTCATCCGCATGGCGTTCGTGTATCAGCATGGCGGCGCGTGGATCGACGCCGACACCATGCTGCTGCGCGATCCCACTGCATCGCTGTTTCCGCATGGGCTGAGCGCGAACTTGCACTGGGCGAGCGAAGCGTTGTTCGGCTCGCAGCCCGGCAACGTCCTGCTCGGCCAGGCGGTCGCCGAGATGCCGCGCCAGCCGGCGCATCGCTGGGGCGATCCGGGCCGGATCAGGGAATTCATCGCAGCAGCGCCGGAACGATGCACGCCGATACCCGCACGCTGCTTCGATCCCGGCTACCGGCCGCTCTACAACTTCACGACCTGCGATGTCATGATGCGCCGCGATCTGGACGTGAGCGCGTTTCTCGTTTCGCAGGGCACCGACCTGCTCAAGCTGTACAACACGTACTTCACGCGCACCCGTTCATCGCTGCCTTCGGTGGCACAGTTTCTCGACGAAGGCAGCCTGCTCGCGCGACTCTTCTTGCATATCGAACCGGATCGTGCTTTCTGGACGGAACGGGCGGAGGCGCTGATCGCTCAGTGCGCCGCCTGAGCTTCTTGGCTCGCCGTGTGACCGGTGAAGGCGATGCAACCTGCGCGGATGATCAAGGCGCAGCGGGTCTCGCCATTCAGGTCGATTTTCGGCGCGATCAGCTCGTGCACTTCCGGCGTACGCCGATGCGGCGATCCATGCGCGACATACAGCCACGCGGCGAAACGCCTGCCCGATTCCGCCAGCGCCAGTTCGACGCGCAGCAGATCGAAGACCTCGCGCGTCCTTCCGCTCGGCGTCCACGCAAGCGGCGCCGTTCGATGATCCGGACGCGTCACCCAAAGCGGGCGCGCCAGCGTCACATTGAGCGTGCCGCGAAAGCAGTCCGACACGCCCGGAAAGTCCGCTTCGATCAGCGGAAGCTGACGCGCGAGCGTCCCGCGCGCCGCGCCCAGCCCGCTCACGATCCGCCCTTCCACGACGATGGCGCTCGCGTCTTCCAGGCCGCGCATCGCATCGACGACTTCGGAGGCCGAAAAGCAGTTCATGTCCTTGATCCCGGTCCGTGCGTAGTGCGTCACATCGTGCCGGCTCAGCACGATCCGATGTTCGGACGCCACCGCCGGCAGCCAGGGATTCGGAATCGCGCCCGTATCGGCGCAAATGGCGACCAGGCGCCGGCGCAACCCCACCGCCATATGGACGATGGCCGTGTCGACGCTCACGACGCCGCGCGCCGCCTTCACCGCCGCTGCAGCCTGATGGGGCGTATCGACGTGCCCGAGAGCCAGGACGTTTTCACGGTCCAAATGCCGGGCGAGTTGCGCTGCGGCGTCGCGCGTATGCGGCGCGCTGAGAATGGCGATCTTTGCAAGCGGAAAAGCATCCGCGAGCGCGCGCAGCACTTCTGCCGCCTTCGCCGCGCTCAAGCTCTTGTCGGGGCGGCTGCCGTAAGGATTGAACAGAATATCGATGCCCGTCGCGCTTGCATCCGTGTTTGCGTCGATCGGCACGATATAGCCGGCCTTCGGCTCCGCTACGCCGAGGCTTCGCAAGACATGCAGATAGTGATCGCCGAAGCGCAATGCTTGTGCACCGGCGTCGGGCTTGTGCGTGACCAGCCGTAACGAGGCATCGAGCGAATAGACACGCGCCGCCCGCAGAAAGCGCAGAAAAACGATCTCGCGCGGCGGAATGAGACCCACCAGATGCACCACGGCATCGACGGCGCCTTCCCGCTTCAGTTGCCGATAAATGCGCATCAGATCCGCGAAACCCGGATGCGCCCGCGTGACGATGACACGATCCGCGCCGAAGTCCCGCTCGTGCATCGCGGCCAGCGCCGCGACGGTGACGACGGTAACGCGGGAGCCGGCCAGCCCGCGAATCTCGCGATAGAACGGCGACGACACGATCGCATCGCCCAGTTTAGCGTCCCAGCGCAGCACGACGATATGACGCGGCGCTTCGTTCCCTGCCATCGCGGGCGGACGGTCGAACATCGCGCGTGCCACGCCGCGCGCGAAGGCCTTCCATGAGCCGCGGATACGCTTCATGCCGTCCGGCTCACCGCAGCCTGATCCGTTCCGGCCAGCCATTCATGAACACGGTGCCATCGGCACGGATGCGCCATTCGACCGTGCGCTCGACGGTATCGTCCCTTCCTTCGATGGAGACATCGTATCGGTTCGTGAGGTAGTGAAAGCGCTGATTCGTCGAGCCCGACCAGCGGCGATGCCGTTCGGGCAGCGCCGATTCATACGGCCCGTCCACCAGCACATCGGTCGCGCTCAGCAGTGCATCGCTGCCGGGCAGGCGCAGCGCCTCCAGTTCCTCGACCGTGTAGCCGCTGAAGACCATCACCGACAGGTCCAGCCGCCGGGCGCCCTCTGCGACGAGCGCGAGGCCCTTCGCCTGCAGCATCGGCTCACCGCCGAGGAAGGTTATACCTTCCAGATCGTGATCGCGATGCGCCGCTTCGAGCCAGCTGATAACCTCGTCCGCCTGAACGAGCTCGCGCTGCTCGATGCGCAGATAGCCCGGATTGCAGCATCCGTGGCATCGCTTGTCGCAGCCCTGAACCCACAGGGCCGCGCGCCGGCCCGGACCTTCGGCTTCGGTATAAGGCAGACGGGAGGCGATATTGAGCCAGCTCATCGGTCACTCCAGCGAGAACACGAACTGGCCGGCCGCGATATGCGCTTCGATCACCCGGCCCTCCAGTTCCTTCGGGTCCGACACTTCGCCGAACAGGAATTCCGCAAGCGGATCGATCAGCCGGCTGGTCAGCGCATTCGGCACGCCGCGCCCGCCGGTCTGGCGATCGACGCCGCGCACCATCAGTTCGAGCGCCTGCTGCTCTTTGGCGAAGCGCAGGTCCGTGACCTTCCACTTCTCGCGCAGGCCGCGTCGCAGCGGCTCCAGCTTGGCCCGCGCGATGTCGATGAGGAACGCGTCGTCGCGCACGAAATTGAACGGAATGATGTTGGCCTCGCCGATGCGGCCGAGCAGTTCCGGACGGTTCAGCTTGTGCATGAAATGCTCGCGCACGCGCTGAATGAATGCGCCGCGCACGTCGCCGCAGTCCGGGTCCACGTCCGCCGCGCCGATATTCGAGGTGAATACGATTACGGTGTCGGAGAACGACATCGTTTCGCCCTTGCCGTCGGTCAGGCGGCCGTCTTCGAGAATTTGCAGGAACTTGTCGAGAATGCGTCCGTGCGCCTTTTCGATTTCATCGAACAGCAGCAGCGAGAAGGGACGCTGCCGGACCGCGTTGGTCAGCTGGCCGCCTGCTTCATAGCCGATGTAGCCCGGCGGTGCGCCGACCAGCCGCTGATCCGCATGCTCGTGGTTGAACTCCGACATGTCGAAGCGCACGCACGCCTCTTCGTCACCGAAGAGAAATTCCGCGATCGACTTCGCCAGTTCGGTCTTGCCGACACCGGTCGGACCTACGAAGAACAACACGCCCTTGGGCGCGCGCTGCCGGTGCGAATGCTGCAATCCGGACAGCCCGGTGCACGCGCGCACGAGAATGCGATGCACCGCATCGATCGCTTCCTGCTGGCCCTTCACGCGCCTGCCGAGCGTTTCGCGCGCGCGCCGCAGTTTGTTGCGGTCGAGCTCTTCCCAGGGACTGTGACGCTGGCCGTATCGGTACAGGCTCAACAGCGAGGCGACGCCATGCTCCGCGCTGTCCTGACGCGAAAGCCGCGCCAGATTGACGATATCGCGCACGGTCTGGCCTTCGAGGCCATCGACCAGATCGGCCAGTTCGCGGCTCGCGGGCAGCAACGTGGGCTCGACGCGAAAAACTTCCCGCAGCGACAGCACGGCGTCGTTGCGGACTTGCCGCGAAGGCAGCGGCACGTCGATCGCCTTGAAGACGGGATTGTTCAGGTGCAGCGCAGGCGGCAGCACGTTCAGGCCGTTGCAGATGAGAACGAGCAGAGGCTGCGGCCTGCCGATCCGGTCCGGCGCGTGTTTCATGCCCGCGTCGCGGGTCGCCTTGCCCAGCCGCAGCAGCCAGCCGCGTTCGTTTTCGCTGAGCGAATTCACGCTGCCGAACAGATATTGCGTCCAGTCGAGCACGAAGGCGACCGGGTCCTGTTGCGGATGACTCAGCCAGTAGGCCGCCACGGCGAGCAGGTCGTCTGCCGTAGCGGCGATGTTCGTCGCGGCGGGGCGCGGCGACGGGGCGTCGCCCATGTCGTAGGCCGCGCCTTCGGCCTGACGGGGCGCGACGGCCTGCGCGGCTGAAAGCGGCCCCTGCTGGAGTTCGCTCCACGTGCGCACGTCGACACCGCCGATACCGCCCACACGGTCCCACAGCACCACGTGCTGATAGCCGCGCTCGCGCAGAATCTTGACGAGCGCGTCGGGCACGCTCGTCCAGCGGCCCTGCGCGTCCGGATCGGGACTCAGATCGCCGGTATTGCCATGCACGATCAGGCCACGGCGGATGCCGCACTCGCGGCGGAAGGCTTCTTGCCAGGCAACAATGCGCGCGCTCATGAAGAACGTCCTTGCGCCATGTCGGGACGAGGCAGCGCATCCTGGTCGGCATCGTCGGGATTCACCCAGATCACGCGACGGTCGCTCAGAGTGATGCCATAGGCGTCCTGCAGACGCGCCATGACGGGCGCGATGTCTTCATTGCAGGCCGAGCCGCGGTATTGATGAAACTTCGAGGTCAGCGCGCCCGCGAGATCGATGCGGAATTCCGCCTGCGGTCCGGCGGGCCGCCGCGCGCGGATCAGCACTTCATCCTCGCCTTGGCTTCCGGTCTGCCGCACCGGCTGATCGGTGACGAAACCCGCCGCCGTCAGCGACTGATACACGGCCCGCGCGACTTCACGCCGCTGGCTTTCGTCGAGCGCCGCCTCGTCCTGCTCGCGCGCGATGGCGTCGAGCCGCTCGAGCTGGGTGTGCGCATCGAGTCCCGTGGCCGCCGCGAGTGCCTCGCGCAGCCGTGCCGCGCGAGCATCCGCCTGAGGGGCGTCCGCCTCGATCTGCGCGCGCTGCAGCGAAAGCACGTCCTGCATCGCTTCGCCGCGTGCGCGCTCGGCCATGTCTTCCTGTTGCCGCCGCGCCTGCGCCTCGTGCTTCGTCTTGATTTCGCCGATGGCCGTCTTGAGTTGCGCCGCATCCATCGGCGCATCGTTCAGCATGCGCTCGCGAAGCGCCTGCAGATCGCCGAACGCGCTGCGCGCCGCGACCGGCGACGACCACGCCGCGACGCCGTCGCGCCAAGCGCTTTCGATGTCGTCGCGAACCTGCCTGCGGCGCTGCTGCTCCGCCGCCTGCGCCCGGCCATACGCTTCGTCGGCTTCGCGCCGGGCGTCGTCATGAAGGCGGCGCATCTGGCGTGCGAGACGCGGCAAGGCGTGAAAGCGCTCGCCGAGCGCGCGGCTCTGATCGCGGACCGCGGGCGGATCGGAGTCGAGTTGCGATTCCATCGCGCGCAGGCGCTCGGACAGTTCACGATATTCGTCCTGCGCGAACGCGTCGAGGCCTTGCTGCCTCACATCGTCGAGCAACGCACGATAACGCTGCAGAAAAGGACGCGTGGTATCGCGCATCCGCTGGAACGCCAGGTCGCGCCTGCGCTGTCGTTCGATCTCGTATTGATATTGATCCGCACGGCTCATGCCTTGCTCCATTTCTTTTTGGATTTGACGTGCCCGGCCGGGGCGGCGGGCTGCACGGCTTGCCCGGGCGTCGCTTCGGCGGCGAGACCGAGCGAGACGGCCTTGTTCCGCAAGTTGATGTCGTTGCTCAACAGCACTACATCGCTCAACCGATGGTATTGAGCGACGGACAGGATGTCGTCGTCAGCCTGGCCCGTGGCCAGTTCCGCCGGCAGCAGTTCGGGATGGGCCTGCGCGTAATCGGGCTTGCGAAGTTCGAGTTGCCTGATCGCCGCGCGCGCATCGGCGGCGCATTTGGGGTCGTCGCTGGACTTGAGACCGTCCAGTTCATGGAGCACGCGCAACGGGATGACCGGCGAGTCGTGTGGAGGCAGATCGTCCAGCAGGGCCGGCCTGTCGAGCAGCGCGTTCGTGTCGATGACGACGATCCGCCTTCCGCTTTCCGGCGCCGCCAGACGCTCGCGTGCCAGCAGGTCCCAGCGCTCGAGCGCCTCATCGAGGGCGCGAAAACGCGGCGAGTCCATGCCGTCCGCGACGAGGCCGCGCACGGTTCTCCAGCGCGCGAGCGTCGAAAGCGCACGCGACGTCAGGGAGCGCGGATCGATCGAATGCGAGCGCGCCGCCTCGAGCGCACGCTCGCCGACGTCTCTCCCGACCGTATCGATCGTTTCCTTCAGCGACTGCAAGCCGTCAACGAAGGCATGCGGCCCGTGGAGGGGCGGCTGCGCGCCGTTGACGGTTTCATCGATCCAGAACTGGCGGAGCGCCGGCAGGATGAGTTCGGCGGGAATGGCGGCGTTGCGCGACATGGCGGCCCGGATGGCCGCGAGCGTGTTGGCATCGGCCACCGGCGCGACGTTCGCTAGAAACGCGGTCTGCAGCGCGGCGGCCTTCGCCGGCAGCAGTTCGCCAATGCGCTGCAACGCCGTGATGGCCGCGACATGCGGCAGCGGCTCGGGCATCGTGCGCGCGGCGGCTTCCAGCAGGCGGTCGGACAGAATCCGCTCGACCACTTCGCTGGCGGTCCGGCGGCCAGCGCCCGGCCAGTTCGCGAGCGCCGTCAGGCACTGCTCGCCGAACGTCAGCAGTTCGCCGAAGGAGCGATGCGCACGCGCCCCGAACCACGCGTCGACGACGGCAGCGGGATCGCGCCAGAGCGCGGGCAGCATCGCGATGCGCGCATCGTCCGCCTTCTCGCAGGATGCTTCGAGCGAAGCGCGCAATTCAACCCAGCGGCTGGCGGCCGCCGCGCCCGATAGCGTGACGTGAAGGCCGCAGCGTCGCGGCTGTCCGGCCCAGTAGAGCCGGAATGCGTCGTCGATCCGCACCGAAGGCGACAGGCTTTCCGCCGCCAGCGTCGCATCGACGAAACCATGCTCCAGCGGTTCGCGCAGAGGCATGACGAGCACCTCGCGACCGTCGCCGTTCTCGATGAACTCCGGCTGGTCGAAGTTCGGCGAAACGGCGATGATGTGCTCGGCGTCATCGACGTCCATCGCGGCGCCTGCCAGCACGATACGCAAGTACGCGCGCGATCCGCGGCGCGGCTCGACCATGCGCGGCTGCACCTGTGCGCCTCGCAGCAGCGACGCGTCGGCGAGCGGCTCGCCGGTGTCGGGCGCTTCGAGGATGTCGGCCATAAGCGCATCCCAAACGATCTCCGGCTCGGCTCGAGCAAGCCAGTTTGCGAGCACGGGATCGTCCGGCGTCTGCAGGGACAGCGTGCCTTCATCGTTCAGCGATAGCTCGATGGCGTGTTCGCCGCCCTGCACCCCGACGATGTACGAGTCGACCTGCTCGATGCGCGTCGTAGGGAGCTTCCACGGATAACGCTCGCCATCGAGCACATTTCCGATGATCGATTCCGGCGATGCGGGACGCAGCAGGACGGCCAGCGGCGCGTCGTCGCTCATGGGTTCGCGGCCTCGCCGCGCGCGGCCGTCGGACGAGACTGTCAGTTGTGTCAGCGGATCGAACAGATGCGCGACAGGCTCGGTTTTCGGCGAGCCTGGCAGGAGGTTGTCCCGCCAGAACGATTCGCCCGTGCCGGTCAGCTTCAATTCGGCCAGCGGCGTCTCGAGTGCGGACACGCCGCGCGGCCGGTCGATCGCTTCGACCGCGATCAGATTGCTCATGCTGATGTCAAGCAGTTCGCGCGCGTCGCCCACGCCGAGGTGGTCGCGAAACACCGCGAGCGGAGACTGCCCGGCGAGTTCCGGCACGTCGCGGTATTGCGTGCACAACCGCATGATCATGCGTTCGAACACGGTCGGCACGCGCGGCGTGCGGAAAGTGACTTGCGACTCGATGTGATAGATCGGCAAGCGGACGGTGAAGCGGCCCAGCATCAATTCGTGACTCCCCGGTGGTCGTGACTGCGGCGGCCCGTTCTGGTCTGCGGGCGCTGCTGCGGCTGCGGCTGCGCGTGCGGCACGGGCTTCGCTGCGAGAAGTTCGCGTGCCTGCACGAGGCGCCCTTCGCGATACAGTTGATCGAGCATGTCCTTGTAGACCGTGCGGCGCTCGGATCCTTCACGATCCATATGCGGCAAATCCACGGCATACGACTCGTACATGCTGCGCGCACCGAACACGACCAGCAGCGACTGCGCCCGCGACAGCGCCACGTTGATGAATTCGAAACGCGCCACATTGGCCTTGCTGGAACGGCGCCGCGGATGCGCGCCCTCGCGCGCCGAATCGTGACCGTCGTGGCGCACGAGGCTCACGAGCACGACCGGCTTCTCCTTGCCCTGATAGCGAATGACCGTGTTCACTTCGACATCGAGACAATCGAAGACGTCAGTGCGCAGGCGGCGGCGGATGGCCTCGCGGATCGCCCGGCATTGCGCCGCATAGAACGACACGACGCCGACCTTCAGCCGTTTCCCGGGCGAATGGCCGAGTTGAGCCGCGCGGGCATCGAGCTGAACGAGCGTCTCGGCGATCAGGTCCGCTTCCAGCCAGTTGGTGCGCAGCGACTGGCTGCCCTCCATGTCTTCGCGATGAATCTTCCCGTGCAGGTCATACGTGGTGTCGACCCACAGCACATGATCCCCGGGACCGATCAGCTTCTTGTCGCCCACGCCCTTGAGCGTCAGGCCGTGCGCGCGGTCCATGTCGGGCGACTCGAGTCCGCAGTGCAACTGCCCCTCATAGAAGCGGTTCACGAGCGTCATGATCTGCGGATGCATGCGATATTGAGTATCGAGCCGCGCGCGGATGGCCGGGTCGGCGCGTTCGAAGTGCGACTTGAACAGCGACGCCGTCACCATTTTCTCGAAGCGCCTCAGGTTGTCGCGCGTGAGCATGTTGTCGCCATCGTCTTCGGCGTCTTCGACGGCGTCGGTGAAGCTGCGTGCATCGTCCCCTTCCTGAAACAGCGGAGGCAACTGGCGATGATCGCCCACCAGCACGGCGCGGCGCGCGCGCATGAGCGGCAGCAGCATTTCGAGCGGCGTGGCCTTGCTGACCTCGTCGATGATGGCAACGTCGAAACTGTTCTGGCCGATTTCATCCAGCGACTTTTCCTGCTCGTTGCAGGTGATGGCAACGACGTTGCAGCTTTCGAGGAAATCCGCGCCCAGGTCGCGCCAGTCTTCGGCGGCGGCCCTGTTGCGGCGTAAGTCGTTTGCCCAGCCTTCGAGCAGCGGCGTCCAGATCCTGCGCTCCGATTCGTCGGCGGACAGCCGGCGCTCCAGCACGGACACGACCTGCGATGCCGTTTCCATTCGCTGTGCGAGCGTCGCTTCAGGCTCGGGCGGCAGCCGCTCGCCTCCCGTCACGGCCTCGTCTTCGAGCAGCGACTCCGCCTGCTCGAATTGACGCTCGTGCTTCTCGTCCAGCCCACTGGACTCACGCAGAAGCCGGTTGCGTTGCTCGCGCGCCTCCCGCAGCGGAGCTTCGTCCGGCTCGGACGGAACGAGACGGATCAGTGAGTCGCCGATGACCACGGACCATGCTTCCAGCGCGGACTCGATATTCCCTTGCGCCCGCCCGATATGCGCAAGCGCCGTATTCAGCGACCGGGCGAGTCCGGCAGCCGGCGCACCGGGTGTGCACCACTCCTCGGCATCGGTGAACAGGTCGAGATAGCGGGATCGGTCGAGTCCGTCTCCGGCGTTCTGAAGCGCCCGGAGTTCGGCCTTCTTCGCCCGCCAGGATGCGAGATGACTCGCGTCGTCCTCCATGAGTTCTTCGAGTCGCGCGACTTCGGCGCGGCACGCATCGATGCGCAGCCGCGTTTCGGCGTTCTGCATCCGGCCATCGCCCGCGTCGTGCAGTCGGCGCGCATCGGCTTCGATCTCGCCCCGCCGTTCCAGAAAGCTTCGCCATACGCCGATGGCCGCGCAAAGCATCGCGCCGCGGCGCGAAGCGTCGGCGTCCCAGTCGTCAATGGAATAGCGCATTTTCACGCCGGCTTCGGCAAGCGCCGAAAGGGCATGCATGACGCGCCGGGCAGCCGTGCCTGCGTCATCGAGAAGATTCGGCAGTGTCTGGGCTTCGCCAGCGAGGAACATGCGTGTGTCGAGCACGCGCTGGCGCGCCGCGGCGACGGTGTCGCGTTCTTCGCAGGCCGCCTGGTAACGCGCGGTCGCGTCGTTTTCGCGGTGTTGCGCATCGTCCAGACGCTGCTTCAGTTCGGCTCGCTGTTTTGCGAGCGCTTCGGCGTCGAGCCTGACATGGGTTGCGCGGTCAAGCCAGTCCTTCAGCCGGCCGAGATCCTGCTCACTGCGTTGCCAGCCGTCGAGCCTGCTGGTCTCGACGTGTTCGGCAAGCGCCGTGTAATAGCGCCCGAGCGATGCTTCGCCCACGAACTGCTTGCCATCGTCCGATACGCGGGTGACGACACGTGCGAGCCGCGTCACCCGAAGATTGGCGTGCCGCCCCAGCCGGTCGAGCGCGTTATCGACTGCCGTGTGCGCCTGCGACGCCAGCAGAACGCGCTGGCCCCGCTGCACCAGTTGCATGATCGCTTCCGCGATCACGGTTGTCTTGCCCGTTCCGGGCGGCCCTTGAACGAGGCACAGGTCGGGCGCGGACAGAATCTTGACGACGGCTTCCTTCTGAGCCGCATTGAGCGTTTTCCGGAACCAGTGATTCACCGGCTCCAGCCGTTCGGGCACGTTCGCCTGCGCCGCCTCGAACAGGTAGGAAGTCAGGTAAGGCGCGTAACCGCCCTGCTCCTTCAGTTGATTGAGCGCCCGCTCATGGCGCTTGAGGAGGCTCATGTCACCCGCGGTCGATACCGACAGGAAGCCTTCCTCGGGAATCTGTTCGAGCAGGCTTCGCGCCGCTTCAGCCGTTCCCTCCTGATCGTCCGCGCCAGTCAGGCGGTTGAGATCGTCGTCGGATAGCTCGACGGTCACCGTCGACATGACAGGCGCGTCCCACTCGCATTCCGGCAATTTCTCGTGGCACGGATCGTTGCTCTGCAGCGCCTTCGCCGTGCCGAGCTCGAAGCGTTCCAGCCTGCGATTGCGATCGCGCTCCTGATCACGGATGCGAAAGTTCCACCGATCCTCGGAGATCGCCAGACCGAATGCCATCACGTTCTGTCTTCGCAGCGAGCGATGCGTGTCCGCGAGCGCTTTTTCGGACTCGGCGACCACGGTGAACACGATGCCCTTCTCGCCCAGCGTGCGACGGACGTAACGCAGTCCGCGCGCGCGGCGCGTGATCAATTGCCGCTTCCAGGCGATGAAGTCTGTCCAGCCCTGCAACTGCTGCCGGGTTTCCGCCGAGATCGCCGGCAGGCCGTCGAGCAACTCGCGGCTCAGGAGATTGTCTGGCCGGTCGGGACGCTGCCCGGGTGACGGGCGCAGGGTGTCGTGCTGCACGCGCGCATCGACCTGACGTTCGAATGCCCGCGCGGGCATCGCTCCTGTCTCGATGATTTCCCTGATCAGGAAGACGGGCGCCGGATGATACGTGTCCCAGGTGCCGATGGCCGTGAACGTGCAGGCCGCAGGAAACGGCCAGCCGGTCCGCCCTTCGGGATCGACGCGAAACGCCATGGTCGCGTAACGATCGCCCGGTTCGCGGTTGCTGCGGTTGGATATGAAACCGGTGGACGGCAGGTCGTCCGGAAGCAGGGTTTCATAAAGCACGTCGATGGGATCGCACCCGCGCGCCAGTTCCGCAAAAGTCTTATGACGCCGCGCGATTGACGCGGCCGCTTGATCGAGTTTGCCGCGGGCCTTTTCGTCCAGCGCGGCATAGAGCACGCTCACCTGCCTGACTCCCGTTTGTTGTGTTGTTCTTGGTCAGTGCGTCGCGCCGATCCCTGCCTCGCTATCTCTGACGCTCTCGGGCAGATATCGGCTATTGCACTTCTACATATAACGGCACGGACCGCGTGAAGTTTAGTGGCATCGATGCACGCCGTGAGCGTTGTTCATCTTCCGGCGCAGGCGCATGAGGCCAGGCTTTGTCCCTCGCCCGCGCGGTAATGGCGTTTCAATTCGACACACACCATTCCTGCAATGAATCTCGACATCGAAAACGCGATTCTCTCGGCTCATCCGCTCATCTTCCGCAAACTCGAATCCCGCTTGCCAAGCGGCGAATGCTTCGAACGCGGCGACGGCTGGCGCGGCCTGATCGCTGACCTGTCCCACGCGCTCGAGCAAATCGGGGTGATCGTCCTTTTCGTGCATTTTCTGGCGGTTTGCACGAGAAAACGCTTTCAGATCAACCAGTTGAAAATCCGTCAAGCTGCAGAATCGTGTGAGGCCGCTCAGCGTTGCCACAGCGGCTTCTTACGCCGTTATCGTCAGAAAATGCACGAAAAAGGACGGATACCCCATCTAGCGAGAGCTTTGAAGGCTGAAAGGTTTGACCACGCACGGGCTACCTTGCTGCTGTGCTTGTCCAAAAACTCGCCTTGAGCTTTGCGCCGATCGCGCACAGGGAATGGGCGAGGTAATGTTCCCGAACGCTGCTCAAAATCTACGATGGAAGGCCCACAGTCCGGGGCCCGCCAAAGGTTTTGTTCCAGGATTTGCCGTAGTGGCGTGCGTCGCATATCAGTTCAGCGGCGACCCGGCTGTTCATGAAACTGAGCGGGTATTCGATTTAAAGCCGCGCGAATACGGCAAGATGATTCATCTTGACTCTTCCAATGGCGACCCGCCGAAGTTGGTATTTTCCCCGCAGCTGGTCGATGGTTTTTCGGCCGACTAACGCGGGAACGGCCCTGATGGTGCAGCTCGCTGATGAGCAGTCTAGTTGCCGATGCCATCGGCGTTGACGACTCGCACCACCTCGGCAAGCGTGAGGCAGTGCGACTGTTCGCAACGGCCGATAACGTGCCCTTGATCGACGACGTACAATGACCACCGCACTTACGCATCTGCGCGCGCATCAGCTTGGTCTTTCGTTGGCTCTTTTGCCGCTTTCTGTCCTGTCGCTGTTGTCATAGAGGTTGCCGGGAACAAAGGAAGTCAGCATCCCGGTCACCGGAGCGGCTTATTGGATAACAAGTCCGAGGCCACTGTCCCCTCACTTATAATCCCCGCATTGACAGTGATTTCATCGGCGGAGAGCCCCACTTTATGAGTCAGCCAAATGGGCGATATCCG
>NZ_JARESS010000046.1:0-66087 GCF_046027915.1 Paraburkholderia sp. RL17-347-BIC-D | reverse complement strand
CGGCATTCTGCTGGGTGTTTGCGTGGCGACTTTCGTGCAGATGTCGTTCTGGCGCGAGGGCGAGGGCGATGTGCTGCGACAGAAGCTCGCAACCCTGTTGCGCGCGATTGCAGCACAGTTGCGCCCATCGCAGGTTGGCGCCGAGAAAGGGGATGATCTGCCGTATGCACAGCGCCAGTTGCAGGCGTGGGCCGTGCTGGCCGATTGCGAGACGACGCTCTCGCGTGTCGCGCTCGAGCCCGCCTGGCAGGAAGGCGAGCAGTCGCAACTGACACTGCGCGCGCAAACGGTGCTCGCGCAGGGACGCGAGATCATGCTTGCGGGTGATGCGTTGCGCAGCGCGCTCGTGGCGCAAGCGGGATCGTCGAGCCCACACACCATCGACGCAGTGCACGCGGCCCAGCAACAGGCCAGCGCCGAACTCAACCGGTACGCGGATGAACTCGCGGCCAACCCACCCGATGCACACGCGCCGCGGCGCACCGAGGTCGCTGCGCAAGCGGTCGAACCGGCTCAACTGGCCGATCGGCCGCTCATCGCAGCAGCGGACGAACTGTCGCGGCAGATCGCGGGGCTGCCGGACTGGCGCGTCGAGGTAGCGGTCGCGGCGCCCGCATTACCGGCGGTGCGAGCATGAACGCGCGATCGGGTTTGTGCGATTGGCGATGGCGCCGATGCCTTCTATGCGTCGCGTGGATATCGTCCGTGCTGTCGGGGTGCGCGCTGATCCATCACAACGGCACGCCCTACACCGAGATCGCGCCCGAGCAAATCAATCTCGCGGACGACATCCACCTCGCACGCGACGGCTGGCCCGCCGCGCGTTGGTGGACGCGCTATCGCGATGCCCAGCTCGACGCGCTGATCGATCAGGCGCTCGCCGATGCGCCGACCATGGTGATCGCGCGCACGCGCGTCGCGCAAGCAAAGTCGGATGTGGAGCTTGCCAGAGCGGGATCCAACCTTCAGGTAGCGGCGCTGGCGTCGCTGGATCGCGAGCATATTTCGGCGAACGGCTTTCTCGGCCCGTTCGCGAGGAACGAACCGGCTGCGGGGCTGACGGGGCCGTGGTACACGGAAGGTGTCGTCGGGCTTGGCGCGAGCCTGGACGTGGACATCTGGGGCAAGCAACGCGCGGAGGTCGCCGCGTCGCTCGGCGTGAGCAATGCGCGGCTCGCCGAGACGTCCGCTGTCGAAATCGAAATCTCGACGGATGTCGCCCAGCTTTACTACGGCATTCAAACGACTTATCAGCTCATCGATCTGCTGAACGAATCGCATGAGATCGCGGAGTTCGCGGTGCAAGCACACGAAGGGCGAGCGGCGCGAGGCCTCGAAGCCCGCACCCAGTTCGAAGAGGCACGCGCGCAGCAACTGGCCATTGAAGGGCAGATCGTGTCGGCGCAAGGGCAGATCAAGCAGTTGCGCGAATCGATGCGCGCGCTGGTTGGCGCGGGGCCCGCAGGCCTGCCCGCCATCGAACCCGTTGCGTTGCCGCGCTCGCAGGCGGCGTTGCCGACGACGCTCTCGTACGAACTGCTGGCCCGGCGGCCCGATCTGCAGGCGATGCGATGGTATGTCGAGGCGTCGTTCGACCGGATCGACGCGGCGAAGGCGGCGTTTTATCCAAGCTTCGATATCAAGGCATTTTTTGGCTTCAACGCCTTGCACCTTGCCGACCTCTTCACGCATGCAAGCCAGCAGATCAACCTGATTCCGGGCCTGACCTTGCCGATTTTCGACGGCGGCAGGCTCAACGCGAACCTGAACGGCGCCCGCGAGGGCAGCAACCTGTTGATCGAGCAGTACAACCAGGCCGTTCTCAACGCCGTACGCGATGTCGCCCAGACGGGCAGCCGTCTGCAGTCCCTCGACGCGGAGACTGCGTTGCAGAAACAACGGATCGAATCAGTCGCGTTCACGAGGGACAGTGTCGAAGCCTACTATCAACGCGGGCTGACGAGCCGGCTCATGGCGCTCGAAGCGCGCCAGCCGGTGATTGCGGAACAGGTCGCCCTGCTCACGCTCAAGGGTCAAGCGCTCAGTCAGGAAATTGTGTTGACGAAGGCGCTCGGCGGCGGCTATCTCGCCGATCCACCTGTCGAACTGAAGCCGCGTTGAACGGCGCACGTATTTTGTTCAGAACTGCTGTGCGCGCAGCGATTCGAATTCCGCGCGGCACACGTCGCCGAACTTGCCGAGAATGTCGATCGAGCCATCCGCGAGCATCTCGCGAATCTCGATGAAGGACTTGTCTGGCGCGAGATAGGTGTCCACGATCTTGCGTCCGATCACGTCGGCCTCGTCCGCGACTTCGAGCGACGACTGGACGCGCATGCGGCTGATCTTCGCGTAGAGGTTGCCGAGCCCGGCGAGATCGGGCTGGTTGTGTTGCAGCGCGTCGACATAGCACTTCGTCGCTTCCTCGATGAACGCCTTGTACAGATCCTGCCGCCAGGTGAGGTCATGCGCTAACCACTCCGCGCGGACCTGGGTGCGTTGGGTCAGCCAGGAGGCAAGAACCGAAGTCATGCCGCCGATGGCGGCGCCGACTAGTGCAGCCAAGGCAGAGATAACCGATGCATTCATAGACTATCCTCACGTTGTCATTCAGCTATCCATATTAACTCGGAGCGCGCAATTCTGGATTTGGAGGTCCGGGATCGGAGCGCAGGGAGTGAGCGCCCACGGACTCGTATCCGTTAGAGGGACGCCATTGCGCGAATAAGCATTTGACTTTGCAATCGGTCATTTTCTGTCATCGGCTGCCCCGCGATGCGCTCACGCGAATGTCTCCTCCACTTCAACATCAGATCGCTAATCTAGCGAATTACTTTACACAAGGTGGTCTACGTCCGGTAACTTTCGTTTGCACACGGCAGTTATCGGGAAACTGTACCCGGTGGGCATTTCAATCTTATGTACAGGAAGCAGCAAAATATGGCCGCCTTCGATCTGAATCTTTTGCGCATCTTCGACGCCGTTTGGCGTCACCGCAATCTAAGCCGTGCGGCCACGGAGTTGGAGCTCACCCAATCGACGCTGTCGCATGCGCTGAGCCGCCTGCGAGAGCAGCTCGACGATCCGTTGTTTGTACGAACCGGGCACGGCATGCAGCCATCGGCGCGGGCTGTGCAACTGGCGCCGGTTGTCGAATCCCTGCTAACGAACGTTCGAGACCGCGTTCTTACGGCGCCAGCGTTCGAGCCTCAGACATCGCGGCGCACGTTCACGATAGCAATGACCGACGTCGGCGAGATTGCTTTTCTCCCAAGGCTATTGCATGAGCTGGCCATGATCGCACCGCAAGCCTCTGTTCACGCGGTCTCGGTTCGACCTGAGGACCTCGTGGCTGATCTCGCATCTGGCAAGGTAGATCTCGCCGTAGGCTATTTTCCGGATCTGCAAGGCGCGGATACTTTCCAGCAGCGCTTGTACACCGAGGGATTCGTTTGTCTCGTCCGCCAAGGTCATCCGCTGGTGCACGGTGAGGTGACGCGAGAGCAGTTTCTCCAGATGTCGCACGTTATCGTCGAGACGGAAGAAAGGCACAGGGAGCTCGCTGAACAGCATTTGAAAAGCGAACACGTTGCGAGGCGCGAAGCGCTGCGTCTGCCACATTTCATCAGTATCGCACCTGTGATTGCCGCGACCGATCTGATCGTGACCGTGCCCGAGGCGCTCGCCGAGGTGCTCAGCCGCCTGGCCAGTGTGCAGGTGCTGCGCCCGCCACTGAAACTTCCGTCTTTTGAAGTGAAGCAACACTGGCACCTCTGCCAGCACTACGAGCCGGCGAACCGATGGCTTCGAGAGATTGTCTTTAACCTGTTTAACCGGCCAAGCTCCGAGCCGCGGCCTCGCCGATCGCGCAAGGCTAGTGCGTGAGCCTCCACTCGCCGCGCAGATAGTCCCCTCTCGTCTTTCGCGATGCGCTCGCCAACATTCCTATGCGCAGCCCACGCGACGTCTTTTCCGTCCTGAGGCCTCAAACGCCTTTGCCGATATTCTGACTTCTAACGGTGTCTTCGCACCGGTCAACGACTGCTGATCGCATCGCGATATGCAGCAATTTCACATCCCATATGAACGGTTTGAAATTGACGCATATCAGCCCGCTGATTAGCATTTATTCACGTTGATCGACAGTCTCGTCATTCACGAACGGGGCGCTGGCAAATTGGAGACTCTGATGGAAAGTGCAGTGCATACGCCGCCTGGCGTGTCGGCGGAACGTCCAACGAATGCAGAACTGCGGCGGCTGATTGTCGCGTCATCTCTCGGAAGTGTGATCGAGTGGTACGACTTCATGGTCTACGTGTCACTCGCGGTCTACATAGGGCCGATGTTTTTCGTGACCCACGATGAGACCGTACGAGTCATGCTGAGTGTGGCTACGCTCACCACGGGATATGTCGTACGCCCATTAGGCGGCATGTTCTTCGGCATTATCGGCGATCGGTACGGCAGGAAGATCACATTCGTCTGGACGCTTCTCGTCATGGGGATCGCCACGGCCGGGATCGGTCTGCTGCCGACCTACGACAAGGTCGGTCTTGTCGCCCCGGCACTGCTTTTGACTTGCCGCATGCTTCAGGGGATGGCCCTTGGAGGCGAATACGCCGGGGCCGCTGTTTACGTCGCCGAACACGCCCCTTCTGGAAAGCGAGGGTTGCTCACTGGCTGGATCCAGGCATCCACCAGCGTCGGCCAACTGTCAGCGATCGCGGTCATCTTCGTTCTTCAGTATTCCCTGACGAGTGAGGACTTTGCCGCTTGGGGATGGCGGATTCCGTTTCTTCTATCCGCGATCATTCTCGGCATCTCACTGTATGTCCGTTCACGCCTCTCGGAATCACCAGCCTTCGTCGCAATGAAGAGCGCTCATACGGAATCACGCAAGCCTTTCCGCGATACGTGGCGCTGGAGCAATCTGAAGCTGATGCTTATCGCACTCTTCGGAGCGGTGGCCGGCCATGCGACGCTCGGCAACATGGGTCTCGTGTTTTCGTTGCTGTATCTGCAGTCCGGGCTTCATGTCAGTCCGCACGTCACCAGTGCGGTGTATGCGGGCGGCCTGATCCTGAGCTTGCCTTTTTTTGTGTTCTTCGGCTGGCTGTCCGATCGCATTGGACGTAAGCGCGTGATGGTTTTCGGCATGTTGCTCGCCGCGGTCTCATACCTACCCATCTACAAGCTGATGACGGTTTACTCCAATCCCGTCGATCCCCTTGCACTCTCGCTTCTCGTGTTCGCGCATATGTTCCTGATCTCGCTGGTTTTCGGGCCTCTTGCGGCCTATCTGGTCGAGCTGTTTCCGACCCGAGTGCGCACGACATCCCTTTCCATTCCCTACAACATCGGTACGGGTGTCATCGGTGGACTCTTGCCGCTCATCGTCTTCGCGATCCGCAACGCGACCGGAAGCATCTACATTGCGCTTGCCTATCCGATATCGGTGGCGATGATCGCTGCCTTGGTGAATATCTTTTTCGTACGCGATCGTCACGGGCAGCCACTTGAATAAACACGCATCGGTTTACGGTCTCCCGCTATGGAAATTGCGAAAGACCGAACTCATATTGGAAGGAGCATGCAATGCGCAATCTGGACGAAAACACTATCACCGCAGCGACCATCTCCCGTCATGCGCAATGCGCAGACCCGCGCACGAAAGTACTGATGACGAGGTTAATCGAATCGCTCCACGATTTCGCACGCGAGGTGGAATTGACCGAAGAGGAATGGGCAACGGGTATTGCGTTCCTCACTTCTGTCGGCAAGAAATGCAGCGATACGAGGCAAGAATTCATACTGCTCTCCGACACGTTGGGCCTGTCCACACTCGTTTGCGCACAAAACAATCGTAAGCCGAAGGAATGCACCGAATCCACTGTCTTCGGTCCGTTCCATCTGGAAAACAGCCCGCCGCGGTCGATGGACGAGGACATATCCGAGGGAGCGTCCGGCGAACCATGCTTTGTTTCCGGTGTGGTCCGCGATCTGGACGGCAAGCCGATCGAAGGTGCAACGATTGAAGTGTGGCAGGCCGACGGGGCAGGATTCTATGACGTGCAATACAGCGACTTCGACGAACACCGGATGCGTGCCACGTTTCGTACCGGTGTCGACGGAGCCTATCGCTTCCGCACAGTCGTCGCTGCGTCCTATCCGATACCGACCGACGGCCCGGTCGGCACCATGCTCGCAGCGTTGGGGCGGCATCCTTGGCGGCCGGCCCACCTTCACTATCGCATCACCGTGCCGGGTTACCAGACACTCGTCACCCATATATTCCGGGACGGTGACGAGTATCTCGATTCGGACGCCGTTTTCGGAGTGCGATCGACGCTGGTCTGCGAATGGATCAGGCACACCGACGGCGGAGCGCCCAATGGTGAGTCGATGAGCGAGCCGTTCTACACGCTGAACTACGACTTCGTCCTCAGTCCGGCACGGCCAAACGCAGATGCGAGAGTTGGAGCTTCTACCGATGATTGCGAACAGGCTTAACTTCGTCTACACGTCTTGGCGCAACCGTGTTGTATTCGGCGAAGGCGCCATTACGGGACTCTCCGACGAACTCGCGTCTGCGGGGCTCGATCGTGTGCTAGTCGTCTGCACACCGCAGCAGAGAGCGCTTGCGGAACTTGTGCAATCCCACGCAGGTAAATCCGCGGTAGCGATCTTCGATGAGGCTCGCATGCATGTACCTGCCAGCGTGGTGCGAAGCGCGAGCGAAGTGGCGCGATCCGCGAATGTCCAGGGCGTTGTTGCTGCGGGAGGCGGTTCGACGATCGGACTCGCCAAGATGCTGGCACTTCATGAGCAGATTCCGTACGTGGCCGTGCCAACGACCTATGCGGGATCTGAGATGACGCCGATTTACGGTATCACGGCGATGAACGAGAAGCGCACCGGACGCGATGAGAGGGTTCTGCCCAAAACAGTCATTTACGATCCATCTTTGACACTCGATCTTCCGTGGCCGGTTTCGGTAAGCAGCGGTCTGAATGCGATCGCTCACGCTGCGGAGGGACTCTACGCATTCGATTCGAATCCGATCCTTCAACTGATGGCCGAGGAAGGCATCCGCGCGATGGCAAACGGGATGAGGCAACTTGCGACGAAGCCTCACGACATCGAGGCGCGCGGAGCGTGTCTGTACGGTGCATGGTTATGTGGGAGCGTGCTAGGCCAGGCTGGCATGGCGATTCATCACAAACTGTGTCACGTACTGGGTGGTTCGTTAGATTTGCCTCACGCTGAAACGCACGCGGTTATGTTGCCGCACACGATAGGCTACAACGCTGAATTCGCGCCCGGCGCGATGGCGCGAATCAGGCGCGCTCTGAATGCGGAAGATGCTGCGATGGGGCTTTACGAACTCGGCGCAGAACTTGGCTCTCCATGCTCGTTAAGGGATCTTGGAGTGCAGGAGCGAGAGCTGTCCCGGATAGTCGATGTAACGATTGCCAATCCGTATTGGAATCCTCGTCCACTGGAGCGAAGTGATTTGATGGACATGCTGTATCAGGCATGGCGTGGCGATCCGCCAGCAAGGGCCTAAGGCCCAGGAAAGATACGCCTTCCGCATACGGTTCAGGTGTAGGAGTTATGGGTTTGATATGGAGACTGAAATGAGTACTACTGATAGGCGAACTGTTGAAACAGAGACAAGAGTTGATTTCGTGTGGCCGGCAAAGGACTTCTCGCGGGTACCGTACGAGGTATTTAGCGACGAGAAAATCTTTGAACTCGAATTAGATCGTATCTTTAGGGGGCCGGTTTGGAACTATCTCGGGCTCGAGTGCGAGATCCCCAACTGGGGTGACTATCAAACCACGTGGGTGGGAAACATCCAGGTCGTTGTCACGCGTGCAAAAGATGGCAGCATTCACGCCTTTGAGAATAGCTGTGCGCATCGAGGTGCGCGAATCGTCGATAACGTTCGAGGCAATACGAAACGTCACACTTGTCCGTATCACCTTTGGACTTACAACCTGACGGGTGAGCTCACCGGCGTGCCATTCGAGAAAGGGCACAACGGCAAGGGTGGCATGCCGCCGTGCTTCGAGAAAGGTGATCACAACCTGAAGGCGCTGCGTGTGGCGACGCACGGTGGGCTGGTTTTCGGTACGTATGACAACGCAGTCGAGCCGCTCGAACAATTCCTCGGCGAGCACAGTCTTTCGCAGATCGAGCGGTTACTGGGAAAGCGTAAGCCTAAGGTAATTGGCTATTTGCGCCAGAAAATTCCGGCCAACTGGAAGTTGTACAACGAGAATGTACGTGACCCGTATCACGCGTCACTGCTGCATATGTTTCACATTACCTTTGGCATCCAGACGCCGGCGATGGCGGGCGGCATCAAGATGGACGGGGACGCCAAAAATAGCTGGAATCATTCGATTCTCAGCGAAGACGACCATCTCAAGCGTTCGGCCCTCTCCGACGACTACGACGAACTCGGCAAGTGGCAAAAAGACCTCAAGATGCACGACCCATCGATGCTCGAAGTGCCACTCGACCTGAACGACAACTACAAGACGACGATCCTCTCGATGTTCCCGACATTGATCATCGGACAAGTCGACAACACGTATGCAATTCGCCAACTCCGGCCTAAAGGTCCGAATGCAGTGGAACTGCATATCACGTACTTGGGGTTTGAAGATGATACGCCGGAGCAATTGCATAACCGCATGCTGTCTGTGAATCTGATCGGCCCAGGCGGCTACATTTCGCTGGAAGACGGCGAAGCGTTAAGGCGTGTGCAGGAAGGCGTCGTGTCGCGCAGGGGTGAGCATTCGGTGCTCGCGATGGGTGGGATCGGTGAATTGCGCGATACGGATCACCTGATTCAGGAAATCTCCATCCGTGGCTTCTGGAAACACTATCACAAGCTGATGAAGTTCCCCGAAGCGGGACAACAGCAGAACGACAAGAGGGGTGCGCAATGAGCGCGGAACTTCAACAGCGGGTCGAGCGCCTTTTTTTCGACTATGCGGACACACTCGATCAGAAGCGATTCTCCGATTGGCCCGTGTTTTTCACGCCAGAGGCGTGCGACTACCGCATCGTTTCTCGTGAGAACTTCGATGCCAACCTGCCCGCTCCGCTGATGGGTTGTTATACACATGGCATGGTCAAGGATCGGGTCGCGATGCTGATCGCCGACTCGCTCACGTATCAGAAGACCAACCAGCGCCGCTACGTTTCCAATGTGCGGGTCGATCGCCGCGACGATGGAACGATAGAGGCTCGCTCGAACCTTCTCGTCATGCAGTGCGATTTCGAGGGCAACCTCTCCACTTATATGGTGGGGCGTTGCGAGGATGTCATCGTTGAACGGGGGGAGGGGCTGACGTTCAATCGGCGCACGGTAATCGTCGACTCGTTCAGCATCGACAACGTGCTCGCCGTTCCGCTGTAACACGTTGAATAGGAGAGACAAGATGTCAGCCGGAGTCGTTATCGTCGGAGCCGGGCTCGCGGGGGCTGAAACAGCGCTCGCATTGCGCCAGTTCGGCTACATGGGAAAGGTTTGCGTAATAGGACGCGAGCCGTGGCTTCCATACGAGCGGCCGCCGCTGTCGAAGGCCTTTCTGAAGGACGCTCAGCGTTCCCCGCAAAGCCTTTTTATCCGGCCGCAGACTGTGTACGACGAGCATGCGATCGATATTAGGACGAGCGTGGAAGTCCTTTCGATCGATCGACAAGCCAAGCGCTTGTCGCTGTCGCATGGGAATAGCATCGACTACGAGAAGCTCGTGCTGGCGACAGGTGGCGAGGCGCGCATGGTCGATGTGCCGGGCGCCACACTCGCTGGTGTGCACACGCTCAAGTCGATCGACGACGTCGTTGCGCTATCGCCTCAGCTCCGTGCAGGAAGGAAAGTCGCGATTGTTGGGGGCGGATTCGTCGGTATGGAGTTTGCCGCAACCGCACGGTCTTTCGGGTGTCCAGTCACAGTGCTTGAGGCCCAGGATCGGGTGCTCGCCAGATCTCTATCGCCAGTCATTTCTCGTCACCTGGAATCCGTCCACGTTAGCCACGGCGTTTTTCTGCGCACCGGTGTCACCTTGCAGCGGATCGAGGGACGTGATCGCGTTAGCGGCGTGGTGCTCGGCGACGGTACGACGCTTGAGGCCGATCTTGTACTCGTGAGCGTGGGCAATCAACCCTGTGCTGAGCTCGGACCATTGCAAGACATTGTGCAGGGAGGCGGCGTCCTCGTCGATGCAGACGGATGTACATCGGACCCCGATGTGTACGCCGTTGGCGATTGCTGCGCGTCGATACGTGAAGGTTTCGATGTGCCGATTCGCCTCGAATCAGTTCAACAGGCCGTCGCTCAAGCGAAACGGGTCGCCGCGGGGATTGCGCGATATCCACGTCCGCCGGACGAGGTTCCATGGTTCTGGTCGGATCAGTACGACGTCAAGCTGCAAATGGCGGGACTGCCGACGAGAGGCACCCGCGAGATTGTTCGTGGTGAAACCAAATCCGGCAAATTCAGCGTGGTCTTCCTTGCGGGAAATCGGATGACATCGATTCAATGCGTCAATTCACCTGGCGACTTTGTCTGGGGGAGACGCTTAATCGGATTGCGACAGCCTCTTGCGCTCGAAGTGATGAAGGACGCGTCAAAGAGTCTGAAGCAGATTTACGCCGACATGCACGAACGTGTCGGGCAATAAGCCACTGAGTAGAAGGAGGTTGTGGTGTCCAACGTAAAAGTATCTGTCACGGACAGAATAGGTCAGGTCGTTCCGATCGAGGCGTCGGCGGGCACGACGTTGATGCAGGCCATGAAGGATCGTGGTTTGCCTGTCGCTGCTATTTGTGGCGGGGCGAAATCGTGTGCGACATGCCACGTGTTCGTGGAGGAGGGGTTGAGTCGCGTGGGTGTTCCCGACGAAGACGAAAGCGATCTCCTTTCGGAATCGTCGCACTACCGGGTGGGAGCGTCGCGTCTGAGCTGCCAGATCGAACTGCGCGAGGATCTGGAGGGGATAGCCGTGCAACTGGCGCCGGAAGAACGCTAATGGTTGCAATGCAATAGGCGTGGCGCACGGATCAGTCAGGTAGAACAGTGCAGTGAACGAACAGAGAATCACTGATTATTAAATTAGGATAACAAATAAAGTGGCTGCGCACGTTTGAAAAGGCTAGGCAAAGGAGGAGACATGTTTAGGGAAAACGCATCCGTCGCGCTCGTGACGGCCGGCATCTGTTATGCGTCGATTTCTGCTGTGCACGCTCAGAGCATGACGCTGTACGGAATTGTTGATACCGGTGTTGAATACATTAACCACGCCAACGCGGGCGGCAGATCTACTCTCCGAATGCCTGCTCTGACAGGTGAAATGCCTTCGCGCTGGGGCATCAAGGGCAACGAGCCGCTTGGTGGCGGATACGCTGCGATCTTCACACTCGAGAGTGGCTTTACGACCGGCACTGGCACGTTGAGTCAAGGAGGGCGTCTGTTTGGAAGACAAGCGTGGGTCGGCATCGATAGTCCGTACGGGACCGTCACGTTTGGACGGCAGTATTCGATGCTCTTATGGGCCTCATTGATCGCCGACCTATTCGGCCCCAACATTTATGCGACGAGTTCGCTCGACACATGGTTGGCGGCGCCGCGAAGCGACAACAGTCTTGCCTATAAGAAGACATTCAACGGTTTCACCATTGGCGCGAGTTACTCTTTTGGCCGCGACGCGTCACCGAATAATGGCTCGAATACGCCGGGCGAAGGCAATTGCGCCGGCAGCGTTCCCGGCAACGCGACGGCATGCCGGGAATGGTCGGCGATGTTCGAATACGATTCGAGTCACTGGGGGACGGCTGTGGCCTACGACCGGCAGAACGGCGGTCCGGGCTCAGCGGTCAGCCTGTTCAACGGCTTGACGCCGCTTCCATTTGCGAACAGCGGCGACCGCGACTCGCGATTACTGCTGGACGCGTACGTCAAATTCGACAAGTTTCTCGCCGGTCTGCTCTGGGTGAATCGCAATATCACGGTGAATTCGCCCACGGCGCGGACGATCGTTTCGAATCAGCTAGCGCTCGAAGCCCAATATCGGATAACGCCGGCGCTTTCATTGGAAGGCATGGCCCAGTACATCACCGCTCGTCCTCAGGGTACGCACGCTTTCATGGAGAACATCCGGATGACATACGCGGTGTCAGTGCGCACTGCCGTGTACGCGCAACTGGCATTTTTGCAGAACAGTCGAAACGCGGCATTCGATGTTAGCAGCGCCGGCGGGGCGACGCCGGGCAAGGGCATGAATCAGGCGGCTGCGATGTTGGGGGTGAAGCATAACTTCTGATCGTGTCGGGAGAAACTCATCGACTTCCGACTGCGCCGGAACCCGAACAGGTTTGCCGCGGCGACGTTCATTCGGCGGCCGTCTGCGGGCTGTGAGGATGTACTTATTTTTCGCGGGTGCGTTGATACCTATGCTCGGCGACGACCCGCCCAAACGAGCTTACGACTAGGAGTTGACATGAATGACAGTACTTCAGTGCAACTGATGGCCAGCGATGTCTGGCGCGCTCGGCTCTTCACCGGTGGCTGGTGCGCCGGCACCTCGGAAATCGACGTGAACGAGCCCGCCACGGGCAATCGGCTCGGTCGTATAGGCATGGCCGACGCGTCGCTTGTTGCGGCGTCCTGTACTTCTGCATATGAAGCCCAGCCGAACTGGGCAAGTCTGCCCTATGAGGAGCGCGCCGCGGTCATGCGCCGCGCTGCGGGACTGGCTGAAGCTCACCACGACGAGATAGTGGCGTGGATTGTGCGCGAAAGCGGCTCGACTCGCGCAAAAGCGTCGGCCGAAGTTTCGATCGCGGTCAAGACGCTGCACGAAGCCGCTGGTTTGCCGTCGCGTTCAGCGGGTGAGATTCTTCCGTCGGTACCGGGAAGGCTTTCGCTGGCGCGGCGTCGTCCGCTTGGCGTTGTCGGCGTGATCTCGCCGTTCAATGGCCCCTTGTTCCTTGCGATCCGTGCGGTCGCGCCAGCGCTCGCGCTAGGAAACGCCGTCGTACTCAAACCGGATCCGCGTACCGCGGTCTGTGGAGGTGTCGTGATTGCACGGCTGTTCGAACTGGCCGGATTACCTGCGGGTGTGCTTCACATGCTGCCCGGCGATGGTGCCACGGGGGCCGCGCTGACCAGTGACCCGCATATCGCGATGATCCAGTTCACTGGTTCCACGGCTGCGGGACGCAAGGTGGGCGAGGCGGCCGGGCGTCATCTCAAGAAAGTGAGCCTGGAGCTTGGCGGCAAGAACTCGCTAATCGTGCTCGACGACGCCGATCTTGACATCGCAGTGTCGAACGCCGCATGGGGTGCCTATCTGCATCAGGGCCAGGTCTGCATGGCGGCTGGCCGTTTGCTCGTCCAACGGGGTATCCACGATCGGTTTGTTCAGAAGCTGGTTGCGAAGTCCACCAGCCTGACGGTCGGCGACCCGGCCGAAGGCGATGTTGCCCTCGGGCCGCTGATTGACACCGTGCAGCGAGATCACGTCGCTCGCGTGGTTGCCGACGCTCTGCACGCCGGTGCCAAGCTCGAAGCCGGTGGCGGCTATCGCGATCTGTTCTTCGAACCGACCGTGCTGAGCGGCGTTACGCCAGACAATCCGGCGTTCAATGAAGAGATCTTCGGACCCGTAGCCGTCGTCGTGCCGTTCGATAGCGATGATGAGGCGATCGCGCTCGCCAACCGCACCGAGTACGGGTTGTCGATGGGTGTCGTGACGGCGAACGTCGGGCGCGCACTGCGGATCGGCGAGCGGTTGCGCACGGGGCTTCTGCACATCAATGATCAGACGGTTGGCGACGACGTCGTCAATCCGTTCGGAGGCGTCGGCGCGTCGGGCAATGGCACCAGCATCGGCGGTCCGGCAAACTGGGAAGAGTTCACGCAGTGGCAATGGATGACCATCAAGGGCGAAGCACCGCTCTATCCCTTGTAGTCCATGCAGCGAAGACTTCAGGTTTGACAGGTCGCTTCGGCCCGATCACAGCCATCAGACACCGCAGCAATGCCGGGCCTCTCAGCGCTGAGCGATGACCACGTGCGCCTGGATCTTTCCGTCGACCGGTCCCGTGCCGAATCGCTCGGCGATCGCAGTGGCGCACGCGGAGGTAGCGTTGTCCACACCGCCGCCAGAACGGGCCTCGATCTCACTGCGCAGAGGCGTTCCCTGGCAAAGGCCGACGGCTGGCACGCGGGCCGATGTCGCACGGCTACGCGCCGCAATCGTCTCGAAGTGCGGCGCCGCGCTGAAGCCCGCATCCGCGAGGTCGCGTGAGATCAGTTCCGTGTCGAAATAGCCGTGCGGCGTGCGCCTCATGAAAAGTGGAGGATCCGCGGGGAAGAGACCGGCAAGCGTTGCCGTGACGGTATTGGCAAAGTCGTTTTCCTCGATGCGATCCCAGACGTTGAACAACAGCACGCCACCGTTCCGAAGTACGCGCCGAGCTTCGGAAAACGCACGCGCTTTGTCCGGAAAGAACATGACCCCGAACTGGCAGACGACGACGTCGAAACTCGCGTCGTCGAACGGCAGCCGGGTCGCGTCTGCCTGTTGCCACTTGATCGGCCTTGGGGTGCCGATGGCCGCCGCACGATCCAGCATCGGCTGATTCAGGTCGGTCGCAACCAGTTCGACATTCAGGGGTAATGCATGCGCCATCGCGCGGGTCACTGCGCCAGTGCCGGCGGCGGTCTCAAGCACGCGTGACGGATGACGCCCGGCAACCCTGTTCGCGAGATCTGCGGCGTAAGGTTCGAAGAGCAGCGGAACAAGGTGGCTCTCATAGAGCTCGGGGATCGAGCCCATAAAGCGAGTATCGGTACCGAAGCTGTCCATACGCCTCCCTACTGCTATTGCGGTAATGGTAGGCGCAGCCGGACATATTGAACAGTCGTGATGCATCGCCTTCGCATCGCTCGCCTGTGCGGCCAGGATGCTTGCTGCGTTCTAAAACTGCTCCATGACTGACAACGCGACGTCCTTTTGCGATTCCAGTACCCTCAATCGGCCGAGGAGCGCCTCGCGTACCGAGTGGTAAGCGGACTGGCCCAAAGCCAGGCGCAACGGCGGATTCGGGCTGTCAATCGCGACGATCATCGCGTCCACCGTCTTCCCAGCGTCTCCGTAGCTGGCGAAGTTCCCCGACGCAATCGCATTCCGAATCTCGCCGGCGGGCGTAGGGTCATAGCAACTCAGCGGCGTCGCGCGATCGAGACCAGCGCCGAAATTTGTCCGCGTCGGACCGGGTTCCACGATCAGAAAATCGATGCCGAAAGATGAGACCTCCTTTGCAACCGCTTCGACAAAGCCCTCGATCCCCCATTTGGTCGCGTGATAAAGGCTGAAACTCGGATACGCAATTTGACCTCCTTCCGACGACACCTGAACAATGCGGCCACCGCCCTGATTCCGCAGGGACGGAATGGCCGCACGAATCACCTGAATCGAGCCGGTCAGATTGGTCGCGATCTGACGGTCGATCTGCGCGTCCGTCAGTTCCTCCGCGGCACCGAATAACCCGTAAGCCGCGTTGCTGACAACGACATCGAGCCGTCCCATGACTTCGAACGCCTCGGCGACAGTGGCCCTGACCGCGTTCACGTTGGTCACGTCGCACTCCACCACATGCAAACGCTCGCGATGCCGCGCCTGCAAATCGTCCAGCGCCCCTTCTTTGCGTATTGTCGCGACGACTCGGTCACCGCGCGGCAGCAGCCGCTCGGCGAGTTCGCGCCCAAGCCCGCTCGATGCGCCGGTAATCAACCAGTTCTTTGTCATGCTCAGCTCCTGTTGAGTTCTTGCCATTCATACTAGAGCGGTATGATTGTGATGAGAACCACCTTCAATTTGCACGATGAGGTGAGGAATTTTCACCAATGAACAAGCCGACTCTGGCCGACCTCCAGGCGTTCATGGAGGTCGCCGCAAGGCGCAGTTTCCGGCAGGCCGCCGACCAGCTGGGCGTGTCCCGCTCGGCTCTGAGCCACGCCATGCGCGGATTGGAAAACGACCTGGGTGTGCGTCTTCTGCATCGGACCACGCGCAGCGTCTCGTTGACCGACGCGGGCGAGCGTTTCCTGAAACGTCTCAATCCGGTGCTGGGCGATCTCGATGAAGTGCTGGAGGACGTCGCGCGCACCGATGGACAAGTGAGCGGAACGCTCAGAATCAACGGCAGTGAAGGGGCGATCAGGTTACTGTTGCAGGCGGTCGTGCCGCGCTTTCTTGCGCTCTATCCGGCGATGGAACTCGACCTCGTCGCCGACGGACGTCTAGTCGACATCGTTGAAGGTGGATTCGATGCGGGCGTCCGGCTTGGCGAGGCGCTGCACAAGGACATGATTGCAGTGCGATTCGGCGACGACATGCGCTTTCTGACGGTCGCGTCGCCGGGCTACCTTCGCCAACAAGGAAAGCCGGTCACGCCAGAAGATCTTCTTCGGCACCGGTGTATCCGGCAGCGTTTGCCGAGTGGCAAACGGTATCGTTGGGAGTTCTCGCGGCACGGACAGGAATTCACGATCGACCCGCCCGGTGCGCTGACACTGGATAGCAATGCGTTGACGATCGAGGCTGCGATCGACGGGCTCGGGATCGCCTACGTGCCCGAGATGTACGCACGCGCTGCGCTTGCCCGCAAGCGCCTCGTTACCGTGCTGGACGAGTGGTGTCCGCTCGTACCCGGTCTGTTCCTGTACTTTCCTGGCAATCGCCATATTCCCGCAGGGCTGCGGGCATTGATCGCTTTGTTGAAGGAGTCGACGGGAGGCACTTCCAAGGAGAAGCCTGCAATCGGATTACGCTAACGAATCGGCTAATCAACTCGGTCGGGAGATCACATGAAAGCGCGAAATCTGACAGCGTAAGTGCAGACCAAAGGAAGCTGGGATAATCAAGGCCTCACAGCGCAACTTTCGGGGCTAGTCTCCAAGGTGTCGGCGGCGAACCGGAGGTGAGTCATGCCCGAAGAAGTCCAATACAGTCACTCAGCCGACATCCCCGGTTTGATCCTCAGCACGGCTCGGTTTGCCGAGTTTCGCTTTGAGCCGCACTATCATCTCGACAGCCATATCGCACTCATTGCCAGCGGCGTGCAGCGTCAATCGTTCCGTGGGGAATCGCTGTTGCTCACGCGTGGCACCATTCAGCTCATGCCTCCGGGCGAGGTTCACGACGGAGTGGCCGATGCGGACGAGTCGTACACGCTTCAGACATTTCGACTATCGCCTGCGCTGCTGAATGGCTTCGGGGAGGAAATCACGGGCAAGCACTATTTCCCCTCGCAGGCCGCAGTGGTGCTGCAAGATAGCCGCCTCGCAGACCAGTTGCTCAAGATGCATTCAACCCTTCGGCAGGGGATAAACGATCCGATCATGAACGAGACCTACGTTCTGGAATTGCTGGAGTCGCTGTTCGCCCGTTTGAAGCAACCATCCCCCCAAACTATCGCTGGCGCTCTGTCGTCTCAGCAACTGCGACTTGTTCGGGAATTCGTCGAGGCGCATCTTGCCGACAAAATCGTTCTGGAAGATCTATCTCTTCTTGTTGGCCTCGCTCGATTCCGGTTCTTGAAACTGTTTAAACGCACTGTAGGCATGACGCCCCACGCCTGGTTACTGCGCATGCGGCTGGAAAAGGCGATGGCGTTGATCAACGCGAATAGGAACATGCCGATCACCGAAATCGCGCACGCCGTTGGTTTCTGTGATCAAAGCCATTTCACGCGGGCGTTTCGCGAGGCGTACGGCGTGACTCCCGCTCGCTTCTGACGGCGGGGCAGCAATTTTTTACAAGGCGTTTTGCAGACGGACCGGTAGCCTTCGGTTTTTGGCCTCGCGCCCATCTTGGGCGGCCTCCATTCAAGGCAGAAACACCGAATGACTACTTTCAGCTTTCTTGACGACTACAGCGAAGGCGCACATCCCGACATTCTCCGTGCCCTGACTGACTCCAACTACATCCAACAGGCACCTTACGGGGAAGACTCGTACTCTGCCGAGGCGACGACCCGGATCAAGGCTCGCCTGGGGGACACGTTCGACGGAGCGATCCACTATGTCGCAAGCGGGACCATGGCCAACATCGTTTCGATATCCAGCTGCCTGCGTCCGCACGAAGCCGTCATTGCAGTGAGCTCGGGACATATCGTAGTCAGGGAGGCCGGTGCCATTGAGGCAACTGGCCACAAGCTCATCGTCGTTCCCGCTGTAGACGGGAAGCTCACGCCCGCCAATATCGAGGCCGCGCTTGCCAGCAATGCTCATTTTCCGCACATGGCAAAGCCTCGACTTATCTATCTGTCGAATGCAACCGAAACAGGCACCGTCTACTCCCTCGAGGAACTGCGGCAGATCTCGGCGCTAGCAAAGCAGCGAGGCCTCATTCTATTTCTCGATGGCGCGCGCTTGGGCGCGGCGTTGGCGTCAAACAAGAGCGACGCGACATTGGCCGATATTGCTTCCCTCGTCGACATTTTCTGGATCGGTGGAACCAAGGTAGGGGCGCTTTTGGGTGAAGCCATTGTTGTTTGCAATCCGGCGTTGACGGAGGATTTTGCTTTCCACCTCAAGCAACGCGGCGGCATGTTAGCCAAAGGGCGGCTATTAGGCATCCAGTTTCAGGAGTTATTTGGCGTCAAGAATCTTTTCATCGAAAATGCAAAACACGCCAATGCAATGGCGGCCAAGCTCGCCTCAGGGATCGTGTCTGGCGGTTACGCGCTCGGCGCGGAAACGGCTACGAATCAAGTATTTCCAATCTTGCCCGATTCTGTCATTTCGGCTTTGACGCAGCACTTTGCTTTTTACGTTTGGAGAAAGTCGGATAACGATCATTCGGTGATTCGCCTGGTAACGTCCTGGGCCACGCAAGAACACCAGGTCGACGCCTTTTTGGCTCGGCTCGCCCAACATTGAAGGCACACTCAGCCTGCGTCACTCAGTGAGGTGGGTATCTACCAGAGCGATGGGTTTCATCTAGAAATATAGGCTATCCAGATCGAAGGTCAGAGCCTATCGTGCGGGTTTCCGGCATACGCATCGTCTGCCACTTCGGAGATTTCGCATGAAACTGCTACACGTAGATTCCAGCATCCTTGGGCAAGGCTCGGTCAGTCGTGATCTGTCGGCGGAGGTGGCCGCAACCTTCCGGGCCCGCCATTCCGACCTTGCTGTCACTCATCTCGACCTGGCCGTCACACCGATCGGCCATCTGACGGCCGCACACCTCGCGGCCGCGCAAGGCGCGCCGGTCGACGAGGCATTGAAGTCCGACGTCGCTGCGGGCCAGCTCGCGCTCGAGGACTTCCTCGCCGCCGACATCGTGGTCATCGGCGCACCGATGTACAACCTTGGCGTGCCTTCTCAACTGAAGGCCTGGATCGATCGCATCTCTGTCGCCGGGAAGACGTTCAGCTACGGGGAGCATGGCCCGGTCGGACTATGCGTCGGCAAGAAGCTGATCATCGCCTCGTCGCGCGGCGGCGTTTACAGCGAAGGCTCGCCTGCAGCCTTCTTCGATCACCAGGAAACCTATCTGAAGGCGGCCTTCGGTTTTCTGGGCATCACGGATATCACCTTCATTCGCGCGGAAGGCGTGGCGATGGGTGAGGAGGCACGCAATGGGGCCATTGCCTCGGCGAAGAAAGAGACCGCCGCGCTTGCTGCATGACGTAGCACCGCCATGTCCGTTCCACACTTGCCTACCTGCTTCCTGGGTCACGGTTCGGGTTCGTGGTCCTACATGGCGGACGCGTTGCGCCAGCAGTTTGCGATGCTCAGCAAGCGTTGATCGATACCGGAAGGGAACCGGTCATGCCGATGCCTTCTGGTGGTATCGGCATGGCCGGCATCCGCTTGCAGTTGTCTGACCAAGGCAAAGGAGTCTCTACATGACCCATTCCATCCACGGCAATAAACGCTGGCTAGCGCTGATCGTTCTGTGCCTCGGCGTGCTCATGATCGTGCTCGATACGACGATCGTGAACGTTGCATTGCCGTCGATCGCCGCGGACCTCGGCTTTACCGAAACCTCGCTGGTGTGGGTGGTCAACGCGTACATGCTGACCTTCGGCGGCTGCCTGCTGCTTGGCGGGCGGCTGGGCGATCTTTACGGCCACCGCAAGCTGTTCCTCGGCGGCATTACGCTGTTCACGCTGGCGTCGCTCGCATGCGGCATGGCTAATTCGCAAATCCTGCTGGTATGCGCGCGTGCCGTGCAGGGTTTGGGCGGTGCGGTCGTCTCCGCTGTTTCGCTGTCGCTCATCATGAACCTGTTCACTGAACCCGGCGAGCGTGCCAAAGCGATGGGCGTGTATGGCTTTGTTTGCGCGGGAGGCGGCAGCATCGGCGTACTGCTCGGCGGGTTGTTGACCAATCTGCTGAGTTGGCACTGGATCTTTCTCGTCAACTTGCCCATTGGCATCGCCGTCTATTCGCTGTGCGTCGCGCTCTTGCCGTCGGCACGCGGTCATGCGCATGGCGAACGGCTAGACGTGGCCGGCGCGGTGACGGTAACTGCTTCGCTGATGCTCGCCGTGTACGCAGTCGTGAACGGCAATGAAGCGGGTTGGACCTCGGCGCAGACGCTGGGCCTGCTGCTTGCCGCGCTGGCGCTGTTTGCCGTGTTTCTCGTTATCGAGGCGTGCGTGCAGCATCCGTTGATGCCGCTCGGCCTGTTCCGGTTGCGCAATCTCGCGACTGCCAATGTGGTCGGCGTACTCTGGGCGGCTGCGATGTTCGCGTGGTTCTTCATCTCCGCGTTGTATCTGCAGCGCGTGCTTGGCTACCGGCCCATGCAGGTCGGGCTCGCGTTTTTGCCGGCCAGTCTGATCATGGCGTTCTTTTCGCTGGGGCTGTCGGCGCGCGTGGTGATGCGCTTCGGTCTGCGCCTTCCGCTTGCCGTTGGGCTGCTCGTCGCGGCGTGTGGCCTCGCGCTGTTCGCACGGGCACCGATCACCGGCAGCTTCATGCTCGACGTGTTGCCCGGCATGATCCTGTTCGGCTTCGGTGCGGGCATCGCATTCAATGCCGTGCTGCTGGCGGCCATGAGCGACGTCGATCCGAGCGATTCGGGCCTCGCGTCCGGTATCGTCAATACATCGTTGATGATGGGGGGCGCACTCGGCCTCGCGGTGCTCGCAAGTCTCGCCGCCGCGCGCAGCGACGCGATGCAGGCTTCCGAAAGCGCGACGGTGGCGCTCAATAGCGGCTATCACGTGGCGTTTCTGGTCGGTGCGATCTTCGCGGCGGCGGCGGGAGTGCTGGGCGGTTTGTTGTTGCGCCCTGGGCAGCCGGGCGGCGCCGGCGCGCGACCGGTTGCTGACAGTCACGGCGTAACGACAGCGGGCCCCGCACCCACAACCGGCAACGCGGCAGCGACAGAGCACTACTGATCGAACACGAGCCGTGTCGGCAGTCGATCACGCCGGATCGCGAAACCGCAGGCGCGATCGAATGCGCCGGATCGCGGCTGGCGATGCATGGCTTCATGCAGGCGTCACTACCCGGACGTCTATATCGCTAGTCCCAAACCGTTTGTCTGAAGCAAGTCGACTGATGAGATACTGGTCAGCCTCGAACGGTTTTGTGTGCGGGTCCGGAATGCTACGATCACAGGCGGTCCGAACGCGTCGCACTTGTTCATCGATCTCATCGATGCCGCGCGTTGAACGCACGGACTTGCTCGAATAATTGGCAATCGTGCCGACCGATTCGCTCTAGCCGCAGACCGATGAAAGTATCGAGAGGTTCCGGAATCATTCTTCGATAGGCTGCCCTTGCAGCCAAGGATGCCGACCAATGATCATGGCCGAATTCAATCAGCCGCCTGCCTCGTCGCCAGCGCCGGCCGTCGTCGACCCGTTGCAGGATCCGGCCCTGCTGCGCCGCCTGCTACGCGCCAAAGACCGCATGGATGCCGCCTCGCACGAGGCCTGGCCCGTCGAACGCCTGGCCGCGGTCAGTGGCGTCTCCGAGGCCCATTTCGCTCGCTCCTTCAAGCGGGCCTTCGGCATCCCGCCGCATCGCTACCTGCTGACACGGCGCATCGAGCAGGCCAATACCCTGCTGCGCGACACTAGGCTCAGCATCACGGAAATAGCGTTCGCCACCGGTTGGGAGAGCCTGGGTACCTTCGGCCGCATCTTCCGCGACATCACTGGACGAAGCCCCAGCGCCATGCGCCGGGAGGCGCAGGCCGCCATGCAGCAGCTCGACCGCGTGCCCGCCTGCGTTCTGAAGGCCGCGCAGCGTCCCGATCTCACCATCGCAGTTTTGGAGAAGCGCCGCCGCGTGGCCAAAGGTACATTCCGGCCATCAACCAAGGAGGTGTCATGAACCAGGGTATTAGTGTGGTCGGCTTGTACGTCGACGATCAGGACGAAGCGCTCAAGTTCTACGTCGACAAACTCGGATTCCGCGTGCATACGGACGTGGTCAACGGTCCCTACCGGTGGCTCACAGTCCAGCATCCGGACCAGCCCTCGTTCCAGCTCGGACTGTTCAAACCCGGCCCGCCTATCCACGACGATACCACCGCGCAGACCCTGCGCGCGATGGTCGCGAAGGGGGCCATGCCGCCGCTCGTCCTCGTGGTGTCCGATTGCCGCGCCAGCTACGCCCGGCTAAAGGCTAGTGGCGTGGAATTCACCCAGGAGCCGGTCGATCGCTTCGGCAGCGTCGACGCTGGTTTCCGCGACCCCGCCGGCAACGGCTGGAAGATGATTCAGGAGCCGCGAAGCACGACGTGAGTAGTCACTCAAACGTCGTACGGCGCGGATAGCGGTCATCCGCCTCATTGGTCAACTGCACTGGTTTCCCGGTGAGCGGTTGGAGTGATATTGCGCTCCGCCTCGATATTTTCGAGGGCTTTTTGCGCCGCCAGTACGGCGTTGTACACGGCGCGGCAGCGTGCGTATAGCCGCTCGCCCGCGGGCGTGACATCCACGCGCCGGCTCGTTCTGGTGAGAAGTGATGCTCCAAGCGCCTGTTCCAGGTCGATGACGGCACGACTCAACGTCGACTTGCTTACGCGGACTTCCTTCGCGGCTGCGCTGAAGCTTCTGTGCTTGACTATGCAGGCGAAGTACACAAGGTGGTTTGCCTTGATCATGGTCGAGTGACTGCCTGTCTGTCGTGTGATGGTATGTCGGTTTAGCACTGACTCCGGGCTCATGCGCCGCCGTCGACCGGGACTGCCGGCGCGAGCCGCATCTTGCCAATGATGCGAAGCAGGCTCGCGTCCGGCGTGATTGGTAACGCGCACTCCCTCAGGGTTCGACGGCTTCGGCCAGCGCCGGATAGTCGATATAGCCGCGCCCGTCGCCGCCGAAGAAGGCATTGGGGTTCGCAGCGTTCATCGGTGCGCCGGTCTTCAGGCGCGCGACGAAATCCGGGTTGGCCAGCACCATCTGGCCATAGGCTTCCAGCTCGGCGAGCCCCGAGGCTACATCGGCTCCAAGCTCGTCGCGGGGGCGGCCCGGTCGGTTCAGGATCAAGACGCCCGTCCAAAGCTTGCGAATGTCAGCGACCAGCGGCTCATTGCCCTGATGCGTGATGTGCAGGTACGCCAGACCGAGCTCGTCCAGTTCAGCCACCAGATAGTGGTAGAGCGCCGGTCCTTCGGCGCTTTCGTCGATGCCCCACCGCGTCATGCCGGGTGACAGGCGAATGGCCGTCCTGTCAGCTCCGATTTCGTCGGCGATAGCAGTGGCCACCTCGCTGGCAAAGCGGGCGCGGTTTTGGATCGGGCCGCCATATTCGTCGGTGCGGGCATTGGCGCTTGGCGCGAGGAACTGATGGACCAGGTAGGCATTCGCGCCGTGGATTTCGACGCCATCGGCGCCGGCCTCGATCGCGCGGCGTGCCGCGAAGCGGAAGTCGGCCACGGTCTGGCGCACCTCCTCGGTCGTCAGCGCACGCGGTACCGGAATATCCTGCATCCCCTTGGCCGTGAACATCGGCGTAGCGGGCGCGATGGCCGAAGGCGCGACGCCCTGGCGATGATGCGGCGTGTTCTCCGGGTGCGACATGCGCCCCGCGTGCATGAGCTGGATGAAGAGATGGCCACCGCGATCATGCACGGCAGAGATGATCCTCTTCCATCCGGCGACATGCGCGTCGGAATAGATGCCCGGCGTGGCGAGATAACCCTGCCCATCGTCCGAGGGCTGAGTCCCCTCAGTCACGATCAGGCCGACGCTCGCGCGCTGCGCATAGTACTCGGCGGCCAACTCTCCCGGCGTGCCGTCGAACCCGGCGCGGCTGCGGGTCATCGGCGCCATGACCAGACGGTTCTTCAGTTCCAGCCTGCCGAGGCGAACGGGCGCAAGCAGTCGTTCAAGTGCGTTCGTAGTCACGATCAACTTCCTTTTCAAAGACGTGAGCGCTACTGTACAAAGCAGGAGATTGTTGAAAAAGTGGGTAAATCCGATAACTTTATCTACGTGGATAGATAATCGACATGGACCAACTGCTTGCCATTCGCGTGTTCGCCCGTGTTGTTGAAGCGGGCGCATTCACCCGTGCCGCCGACTCGTTCGAGATGCCGCTCGCCACGGTGAGCAAACTCGTGCGTTCACTGGAGCAGCATCTCGGCGTCAAACTGCTTCAACGAACGACGCGACGCGTCACCGTCACGGCCGAGGGTGCCGCGTACTACGAGCGCACCTCGCGCGTGTTGAAGGAACTCGAGGACATCGACTCGGGTTTCGCGAGCGCACATCAGCGTCCGCGAGGACGGTTGCGCATCGACATCGGCTCGGCGAACGCAAGCGGCGTGTTGATCCCGGCACTGCCCAACTTTATTGCGCGATATCCCGACATTCGTGTCGATCTCGGCGTGAGCGACCGGCAGATCGATCTCATTGGCGAGAACGTAGATTGTGTCGTCCGCGGTGGCAGCGTAGACGAGCCCTCGCTAGTCGCACGTCCGCTTGGCCGTGCATCGTGGGTGACATGCGCGACGCCCGATTATCTGAAGGAGCACGGCAGGCCGATGCATCCCGACCAGCTGAAAAGCGGCCATCGGATCGTGAGCTACGTTTCTGCACGGACGGGACGCGTGTTGCCGATGCGTTTTCAGAAGGGCAGCGAGCGAATCGAAATCGGCAGCTTACAAGGCATGGGGGTGAACGAGAGCAACGCCCATGTCGCGGCTGCGCTGGCCGGTCTCGGCGTGATTCAAACCTTCTCGTTTGCCGCGAGGGACGCGATCGCGCGTGGCGAACTCCTGCCTGTTCTGTCGACGTGGCAACCGGATCCATACCCTTTCTTCCTCGTGTATCCGCCAGACAGGCATATGAGCCAGCGGTTGCGCGTCTTTATCGAATGGGCGACGGAGCGGTTTGCACACAAGTTCGATCGGGCAACGTAGCCGTCGTTGCGAACGCGGCCGGCCAGGTGTGGGCTAAGCGAACTTCTGTGCTAATCGGCCGGCATGAACTCGCTTGACAATGGTCTTATATGCCCATAATATTTTCTCCAAGATCTTAACGTTTGATCCAACATGACTGCGTCTCGGCCGGCAATCAATCCTGGTGTATGTAACAACACCGCTCTGCGTAAAGCCGCGCGGCGCTTGACCCGCTTCTATGATGCCTGCATGGTGGAAACCGGTTTGCGGGCCACGCAGTACACGATCTTGAGTCTCCTTGCCAGCCGCGGGCCGACGACAATGGCCGCGCTTGCCGACGTGTTGTCGATGGATCGGGCAACGATGGGACACAACGTTCGCCCGCTCGAGCGCGACGGGCTGATCACGATTCAGGTCGGGCGCGAAGATCGCCGGGAGCGAGAACTAGCGTTGTCTACCTTGGGCGCCAAGATAGAGGCGCAAAGCAAACCATCGTGGCAGAAGGCGCAAGCACGCTTCGAAAAGGAATTTGGAACGGAGGACGCGTTGGCGATGCGGCGATTCATGGCTCGAATCGTGCAACTGGACCTGACCATGGATCAAGAGACTTTCTGAGGTCAAGGGCGCCACATCTGCATTGAGATCCCCGCGACATGCGGCGAGAGTATCCCGTTCTCTCGCCGCAAAAAAATTCCATATACGGGCATATGAGACTATATATCGTGGATATTCGATCGTTGGGTGTGCGCCGCAACCTCCTCTTTGCACTTTCCTTTTCATTGATGACTGCCGTGACTTCCGCGCACGCTGCCGAAGTTACCGCAAGCGATACGCAGGAGATTCATGACTTGTTCCTGCGTCAGGCCGCCGCCGAAACGGCCCATGACATCGACGCGCTCGACGGCACGCTGGCGCATGCCGTTCCAGGTCAGCCAGACCCTGTCTCGTTCGTGGCTCGCGCGTACCGGTTCTGGGGCAGGGATGCCGTCATGGAGCACTTCCGCAAGGCTTTCACGGGTACGTGGCGCGTTGAACCGGATCAGAGCGCCATAAGCATCATTCCGTTGAACGGCGACACGGTGCAGATCTATGCACCGACTCGCGTCACACTCGGAGCAGCCGGCCAACCCGCCAGAACGGCGACATTTCTGATCAACGAGTTTGCGATCCGGACGCCATCCGGTTGGAAGATCTCGGCGGTAATTCCCGTTCCTGCCGAGTGAATGGGAGATGCACATGCGCATACAGAAGACACTCGTTTCATTCTTCGCGGTTGTGATCCTTGCGGCCGCCAATGCGACTGCATACGCCGCCGCCACGCATCGTTTCACGGAGAAAGACAGGCAAGAGGTCAAAGACGTCTTTCTCCGGCAGGCAGCGGCCGCTACGGCGCATGACATTGTCGCGTTCGAGCGCGTACTGGCATCCGCGCCAGCTGGCCAACCCGACCCGATCGCGTTCGTGGCTCGCGCCTACCAGTTCTGGGGGAAGCCCGCGCTCATCGAGCATTTCAAGGAAACCTTCAAAGGGGTGTGGAAGTTCGAGCCGAACGTCGAGAGCATCAAGATTGTTCCCCTGACCGCAGACGTTGCCCAGTTGTACGCCCCTACGCAGATTACCCTTGGCGCTTCGGAAGCGTCAGCGAGGAGCGCTCCGTTCCTCGTCTATGAAGTCGCTGTCCGAACCCCGGAAGGGTGGCGGATTGCGTCGATCGTGCCTGTGCCGGCGCCTGCGCAGTAGATCCGATTTTCTCTGTCAACGAGCAAGAGAGACGGAAGCCGTCGTCTGCTCTCGGAATAGAGGGCCGCAGATCTTCCGTTATGAAGATGTCGCCGGCGCGGTCTGCGGGGCTGACGAAGTCCTGATACGCGTCGATGCGATCTCAATCGAGGGCGGCGATCCCGTCAATCGCAAAATCGGCCCGCTTGCCCGCGTACGGATTCTCCATTACGAACTCACGAGCCAACCAGGACTTTTGACGATTCGGCCATCAAGGCGTTGCTCGACGATGCTGTCTCGGAAGGCGCTTTTCACGGCATTGCGGCAATGGTGGTTCATCGCAGCGGCCCGCTGTTCCATCACGCCGCCGGCGAGGCAGGCCAGCACACGATGTTTCGCAACGCCTCGAATCCATCGCGGCTTGGAATCAGCGGAACGAATTAGAACTGACCGGCTTCGATGAGAACCATCATCTCGACGGCCGCGTTCCTCGCGCACGATGCAATTTCTTCCTCGCTTGCGCTCTTCACGCCAAACAGCGCCTCGTCGAAAAGCGTGGCCTTAAGGAGTGCCGCGAAGGTTGCCGCGGCACCATACTTGTCTTTGACTTTCCAGCCTGTGACAGGTAGCCATCGGTCAAGATAGCTCGCGAATAGCGCGTCGCGTGCCCCCGCAACCTGTTCGCGATAGCGGCGCGCGAGTTCGGGGAAGCGAGGGGCATCGCGGGTCACGACGCGATACAGCGCCAACTGTTCTTCCGAAAGCGCGTGCCGAAGATATTCGCCCCCCGCGATCGGCAACGCGACGGGCGGCGGTTCGCTAAACCAATCAGGCTCGCCAAGCTCTGCGACTCCCTCTGCCGAACCGGACTGCGTGCCGGTCGTCGAGCAGGCCGCTTCCATCACCGCACTGAACAGATCGTCCTTGCTCTCGAAGTGCCGGTAGAGCGTCTTGATCGATACGCCGGCTTCCTCGGCGATCCGGTTCACCGAGCTTTCCGCATAGCCATTCTCAAGGAACGCCCGCAGCGCGGCGTCCACGATCATCGTGCGCTTGCGCGACATCAGCGCGGCTTTCGGATTGTCATCCGACCAGGTCTTGACCATAACGTGTCCCTCTTTTATCTGCTTGACGCATCATACGACAGCGATCACTATACTACAAACGACAGCGATGACTGTCGCTAGACAGCCGAGCCGCCGCCCATGCTTTGCGACGGAAGGGCTTGGTCTTCATACAATTTTTCCCCTGAAGGACATTCGGATGAACAACGCCCTTTCACAGCCGCTCCGGTTACCCAGCGGCGCGATCCTGGCAAACCGCCTGGCCAAAGCGGCCATGAGCGAAGGCATGGCCGATACCAACAATCATTCGACGCCGCGTCTCGAGGCGCTGTACCGGCGCTGGGCGCATTCCGGCGCAGGCCTTCTGCTTTCCGGCAATATCCAGGTCGATCGGTGGCACCTCGAGCGCCCGGGCAACATCGTCATCCATGACGATAGCGGACAGGAGCAACTGGCGCGGCTCGCGACGGCAGGAACATCGGAAGGTGCGCATTTCTGGGCTCAACTCAGTCATACCGGACGACAGGTGCAAGACGCGATCAATACATCGCCACTGGCGCCGTCCTCCGTGGATATCGATGTGATGCGGGGCGCCGGTTTTTCGTTTGCCACGCCGCGTGAAATGACCGAAGAGCAGATCCAGCAGGCCATCGGGCAATTCGCCTTCGCGGCGGGGAAAGTCCGCGAGGCCGGTTTCACGGGTGTCTCGCTGCATGGAGCACACGGCTATCTGATTTCGCAATTCCTGAGCCCGCTCGCCAACAAACGCACTGACCGTTGGGGCGGTTCGCTAGAAAACCGTTCGCGTTTCCTGCTCGAAGTGTTGGCGGCGGTCCGCTCCGCCGTTGGACCCGACTTTCCCGTTGCGATCAAGCTCAATTCGTCGGACTTTCAAAAGGGCGGCTTTACGAATGCCGAGTGCATCGAGTTGGTGAAGAAGCTCAACGATTCGACACTCGATCTGCTCGAACTTTCGGGCGGCTCGCTCGAGCAGCCGAAGATCGCCGGCCTCACATTGAAGGACGAAGGAGAAGACGCGCCGCGCGAAAGTACCGTCAAGCGCGAAGCATTTTTCGTGGATTTCGCGGCCTCGGTTCGTGCCGCGGCGACGATGCCCGTGATGGTGGTAGGCGGGTTCCGCACGACGGCCGCCATGGTCGAATCGCTGGAGCGCGGCGAACTGGACGTCATCGGACTCGGGCGCCCAATCATCGCCGATCCTGAAGTTCCGAAGCGCATTCTCTCGGGCGAAGTCGATCGTGCGTCCAGTCCTGAAGCCATGCTCCATCCGTTCCATCTTCTTCCATGGAACAACATGCAACTCGAACGTCTGGCGGATGGGCTCGACGCGGATCTGACGCTAGATGGCGCTGATGCCGTGGCCCAGTTCACCGAACTCGAGACCCGCAACATGAACGCACTCTTGCAGCGGCGGGCTTAAGCTATGTCCGGACCGCAGCGAATTCCGCGGCGGCCACCGGTCGAACTGGCGACTTCAAGTCGTCAGTCCCGTCGAGCGTGTGCCGTGGCCCACGCTCGTGCCGTCTGCGTTAGTGTCACCCTGATCGGGTTCCAGGACGTCTCAATCAGACGCGCTGCTATTTGTATTCGACGAGCACCTCGCGGTATGGGTTGCTTCCCTCGTTGCGCGCCTTGTGCGTCGCAGGGACCTTCGCGCCCTTGCCGATCTCGGACAGGACTTCCAGATATCCGTCCTCGCATTTGAGGGAATAAATCGCGCCCGTTGGCACGTCGAAGATGCCGAGGTCCCCGCCGTTTTCGTCGAAGATATGCAAGGGGGCACCTTCGATCGCGTACCACATGTAGGAATGCGTATGGGTATGTACCGGTGTTTCCTCGCCCGGAGCGAGGACGAAATTCCATACGATGACCTTGTCATTCTCAAACACCTTTTCACTGCCGACACCAGCCATGATCGTCTCCTTGATTTGCGAATGTCACGGGAGGCGTTCTGCATCGCAGCAGACGCCATTCACGTTCGGACTTCGAAGCGTGTTGATTGGCCGCTGGACCGTACTTCGATAGCGGCGAACCTATCCGCCAGAGTAGGCGAATTTCCCACTTGTCCTTGTCCTGGCCGTATGCAAACTTGTCACGGACGGGGCCGATTTATCATTCTGGATGATGATTTTTTGCGCGAAGCGGCTGAGCGAATAAGAGCGCTTTGAATTCATCGGGACGGCAGGAGCCAATCACCATGTCGGAACCTTTGCGAATCATTCACGGGCCGTTTGGAAGAGTGGCGTTGCTCATGCTGGACAAAAGCATGGTCTTGCACGCACACCGGGTTTCTCACGTTATCTTCAAGGAGGGCGGTCCGGACATCCAGTTCGGAATCCGCAATCGTGAGCACGTTTTGTCGGACAGGAACGTGTTGCTCGTGAATGCGTGGGAGCCGCACTTCTATGAGCATCGCCCACAATCGGAGCCGACTGTGCTGCTGGCCCTTTACCTGGAGCCGGACTGGTTGAGGGAGGTCGACCGGCGCTTCGCTTACAGCATTCATCCCCGGTTTTTTTCGAGGCCGTCCGTAGCGTTGCAAGGGAAGCTTGGCCGCCTTCATACTGACCTGCTCGACATCCTGACCGACCGTGAGGGCCAGTCGCTTCAAGCGCTCCAAGGGCTGATCGCCGACATGACCGGCGAACTCGTCGGTGTATTGCCCCAGAGGAATGAGCTGTCAGCGGCCGGATCCGTTGGTGGAATCGCTTATGACATCAGAATTCGTCGCGCGATCGAAGCGATGAAAGAGGTGCGGGGCATCGCACCCGACTTCGATGATCTTGCACAAACGGTTGGGCTATCGCGTCCACATTTCTTCCATCTATTCCGCAAGCAGACAGGCATGACGCCGGCGACATTCGGCAGCATGCTGCGGATGGATCTGTCGATTCAAAGTGTTTCGCAGCAGGAAATGGCACTTCAGGATGTTGCGCTCAATTTGGGCTTTGACTCGCCTGGGAACTTCACGCGCTTCTTTGCTCGTCAGCAAGGGGTGACACCGAGCCAATACAGACACAACGTACAATTTGTCTCTGGCGCAGCGCGATGACCGCCGCGCGTGTCGAGCTGACTGTCAATTCCATCCTCAGTTGGGTGGGGAGATAGAGTTAGGTGCTGGCAGAGGCCGAAACATGTCTTCGATCTGCCGGAACGTCACTGACGATTGCACTTGGGGCGGGGTTTTCCCCTGGATTTGGTGTGAGTCACCCGGACGCGCGGACTGATGCCGTCAGAAAAAGCCGGGCGGTCGCACTGCACTCGGGGCATTGTGGAACAGCTGGTTTTACAATAACCCGTTGTTTCAAAATGATATTTCCTTTCCTGATGGCGACCGGGGGCGGCTCGGGCGCTCAGACTTAAGTGGACAAAGTCCAAAGTTGAGTGAATCTCACCCAACAGCAGCATCCCTTCTTGAATTTGTCACCACCCGTCCATATAATTAGCACTCGCTGCACGAGAGTGCTAACAACATCGCCGGTTGGCTCAGCCAGCCGGGTTTTCTCAGCGTTCTTCAGTCTCAATCAAGAGAGGAGTATGTATGAACCTTCGTCCTTTGCATGATCGCGTGATCGTCAAACGTCTGGATCAAGAAACCAAGACCGCGTCGGGCATCGTGATCCCCGAAGCCGCAGCAGAAAAGCCGGATCAAGGCGAAATTCTGGCAGTCGGCCCGGGCAAGCGTGACGACAAGGGCGCTCAAATCGCGCTCGACGTGAAGGTTGGTGACCGCGTCCTGTTCGGCAAGTACGCAGGCCAGACCGTTAAGGTCGACGGCAACGAACTGCTCGTGATGCGCGAAGAAGACATCATGGCCGTGGTGCAAAAGTAAGCGCTGGTCGCTACTTTTCCCGGTCATATCTTAAAGAATTCAAGGAGTTAGAAGATGGCAGCTAAAGACGTCGTATTCGGTGATTCCGCCCGTGCCAAGATGGTTGAAGGCGTGAACATCCTCGCGAACGCTGTGAAGGTCACGCTGGGCCCGAAGGGTCGCAACGTTGTCCTGGAACGCAGCTTCGGCGGCCCGACGGTCACGAAGGACGGTGTGTCGGTCGCGAAAGAGATCGAACTGAAAGACAAGCTCCAGAACATGGGCGCGCAAATGGTCAAGGAAGTTGCTTCCAAGACCAGCGACAACGCAGGTGACGGCACCACGACCGCAACGGTTCTGGCTCAGTCGATCGTCCGCGAAGGCATGAAGTACGTCGCATCGGGCATGAACCCGATGGACCTGAAGCGCGGTATCGACAAGGCTGTGTTCGCAGCGATCGAAGAACTGCGCAAGATCAGCAAGCCGTGCACGACCAACAAGGAAATCGCCCAAGTCGGCGCGATTTCGGCAAACAGCGACTCGTCGATCGGCGATCGTATCGCTGAAGCCATGGACAAGGTCGGCAAGGAAGGCGTCATCACCGTTGAAGACGGCAAGTCGCTGCAAGACGAGCTGGACGTGGTCGAAGGTATGCAATTCGACCGCGGCTACCTGTCGCCGTACTTCATCAACAACCCGGACAAGCAAGTTGCCGTGTTGGACAACCCGTTCGTGCTGCTGCACGACAAGAAGGTGTCGAACATCCGTGATCTGCTGCCGGTACTGGAGCAAGTCGCCAAGGCTGGCCGTCCGCTGCTGATCATCGCAGAAGACGTCGAAGGCGAAGCACTGGCAACGCTGGTGGTGAACAACATCCGCGGCATCCTGAAGACCGTTGCTGTCAAGGCTCCGGGCTTCGGCGATCGTCGTAAGGCCATGCTGGAAGACATCGCGATCCTGACCGGCGGTCAAGTCATCGCTGAAGAAACCGGCCTGACGCTCGAAAAGGCAACGCTGGCTGAACTGGGTCAAGCGAAGCGCATCGAAGTGGGCAAGGAAAACACGACGATCATCGACGGCGCTGGCGAAGGTGCGAACATCGAAGCACGTGTGAAGCAAGTCCGCACGCAAATCGAAGAAGCAACGTCGGACTACGACCGTGAAAAGCTGCAAGAACGCGTTGCCAAGCTGGCAGGCGGCGTTGCAGTGATCAAGGTCGGCGCTGCGACCGAAGTCGAAATGAAGGAAAAGAAGGCACGTGTCGAAGACGCACTGCACGCAACGCGCGCAGCTGTGGAAGAAGGCATCGTTGCTGGCGGCGGCGTCGCGCTGATCCGCGCACGTACGGCAATCGCCGGCCTGAAGGGCTTGAACGCCGATCAGGATGCAGGTATCAAGATCGTGCTGCGCGCGATGGAAGAGCCGCTGCGCCAGATCGTCACGAACGGTGGCGAAGAAGCCAGCGTCGTGGTGGCAGCTGTTGCTGCTGGCAAGGGCAACTACGGCTACAACGCAGCAACCGGCGAGTACGTCGACCTGGTTGACGCAGGTGTCGTGGATCCGACGAAGGTGACGCGCACGGCGCTGCAAAACGCAGCTTCGGTGGCGGGTCTCCTGCTGACGACCGACGCAGCTGTCTGCGAACTGCCGAAGGAAGATGCTCCGATGGGCGGCGGTATGCCCGGCGGCATGGGCGGCATGGGCATGGACATGTAATTTCAGTTGGGCCTCGTTACGAGGTCCAGTTGGAAGCACATGGGGGGAGTGCGCCGCGAGGCGTGCTTCCCAAAAGAAAAAACCCGCAGAAATGCGGGTTTTTTTATGGCGCTTGCTGCGGGCTGAAGCGCCGGGAAAGCGATCGGCGCTTCGCGCCAGCTATCAGTGCCGTGCTTCGCCCGGCGCCGCATCTTTGCCGGCTGTCGGCGGCGTATCGTCGTCGCTGCTGCGCGCCCAGAAGAACCGGTCCGGCATATACGCGCCCATGCCCGGCCGGAAAGCGTTGCGCAGGGCCTGGTACAAATATTCCTGCGCCTCGCGCACCGCCTCAGCGGGCTCCTGGCCGTTGGCCAGCAACGCGGCGATCGCCGAGCCCAGCGTATCCGTCAAGCCCATGATCCGATGGCTGCCGCGGTCCCACATGTCCTGACGCAACTGGCCGTCTTCGCTGAACAGCGTGTTGACGTGCCGGTGTGTGCCGGTCTCCGTCGACAGAATGTATTCGCAGCCTTGCGACAGCAGATGCGAGATGGCGGCGTCGAGGCTCGGCGCTTCGGCGTCGCCGTCCGGTTGCGCGAGCGCGAGCAGCGTGGCGGAATCGGCGACCAGCAACGTGGTTTGCGGCGCGAGCAGATCGGCGATCGCTTCGCGCAGTTCGTCGGCGGACAGCACGTGCTCGTCGTCGAGTGTGAAATCGGGGGCGAGAATCAGCGGAATGTCGTCGTAATCGGCGACGACTTCGGCAATCGCGCTCACTACTTCCGCGCGGGTGCAGGCGCCGACCTTGAACGCGGCGATCGGCATGTCTTCGAGCAGCATCCGCGCCTGGGTCGCGACCACTTCAGGGTCGAGCCCGGTGACTTCGTCGCAGCTCGCCGAGTCGCGCACGGTGTAGCCCGTGAGCACGGAGACGCCATGACAGCCCATGCTGGCAAGGGTCATCAGGTCGGCTTGCAGGCCGGAGCCGCCAGTGGGATCGGAAAGGCCGAAGGTGAGGACGATCGGAGGCGTGTCGCTGGGCATGAAGATTGACAGAAAGGAGCTAAATTTAGGCGCAGAGAGTGCGCAATCGACTCAATTATGCGGCCTAAACCGTCGCGAGGGCGTTTTTTCGCATCTCGCGATGCATTGCAGCAAGCCAGCCGCGGCCGGCGCGCGGCATGGCGCCGCAACCACCGTGCCGGCCGACGCAAACTGCATAGCCAAAGGCCGTAGCACGCTACGATTGCGCGTTTCTGATTGCTAGGCATTGGGGCGGCAACACGGTACCATCATGGCTCCCGTTTCCACGGACTCTACGACGCGACACAAGAATGGAATATCAAAGCTGGATGTGCCTGATTTGCGGCTGGATTTACGACGAAGAAGCCGGTTTGCCGGACGAAGGCATTGCGCCGGGCACCCGCTGGGAAGACGTCCCCATTAACTGGACCTGCCCGGAGTGCGGCGCGCGTAAGGAAGACTTCGAGATGGTCCAGATCTGAAGTCCGGGAGCAGCCGGCATGCCGGCTGCAGGCCGTGCCGCATGCCTGCGGCGCGGCATTGGCATGGTGTTTCGCAGCCGGCGTGGCGCGCCGGATCGAACGCACCCGGTGCGCTCTGAAGTTTGCCCCAACGCGTCGACGCGGAACGTCCTCGGCTGTGCCGTGTCGCAACGTTAGTCTGTCATTGTCCTGTTGCCGGTTCGCGCGTTAGCCGATCAGTCTGCGTGCGGCGCGAGGCGACGGCCCGTCAGCTTCGTGTCGCCTGCCCATGACTCTTCGATCCGCTGCACCCGTTTCCTTCGATGCCTTGCCGAACCCGCGCGGCGGCGCTGTGCGTCCCGCCGAACTGGCGCTGGCCGAGGCGCTGCTGGCATTCGAACAGCACAGCGAGAGCACCTCGGCGTTGCTGCGTGCGTCGCACGCATTGCGCGGAGCCGGTTGGCTGAGCGCGCAGCGCTTTGCTGACGCGCTGGTGCGGCTGTCGCCGCTCTTGGAGGGCGACCCGGCAGATGCGGTCAACGCGCGGCCCGTGTTCGGCGCGGCCTTGCGCGACTTCCGCGCCGCGCTCGAACGCCACAATCTGCGCGAGCTGTCCTGCTCGCCCGTATTGTTCAACCATTACCGGGCGCTCTGCACGCATCTGTCGGAGCACACGCCCGGTTCCACCGTCGCGTTCGAAGATCTCGCGTTGACCGCGCGGCCGGTGCCACCGGTCTCGCTGCACGCGCAGTCCGCCGATCAATTGGCTCATCTGCGGGCTCGCTATGAGCGCGCGCTGCTGCCGGTGCTGCGCTCGCAGGCCGATTCCGGCAGTGCGGCGGCGCTGGCCGTGACCAATGCGGCGCTCGACGAACTGGACGCCGTTTTCAGTGAACTCGCCGGCCCGGACCCTTACGATTTCTGGCGCCTCGCCAAGGCCTGCGCCAAGGCTTTGCGGGTCAGCGGCCGCGCCACCGGGGAAACCGACGCGCGGCGTTTCTACGCCCGTTGCAACCTCGCGCTCGCCGATCATGCGCGCGGCATCGAACTTGCGCCGCGCTCCCTCGTGCGCGCGACGCTTGCGCTGCTGTGGCGCGACTACGCGTTATTCGGCGCCGCAGCGGAAGACGCCGACCAGGTGGAAGTGCTGCACGACTACGGCTTGACCGTCGACTGGCACGTCGCGGGCACCCAGGCATCCGAAATGCTTTGGGAAGCGGGCGCGGTGCAGGCCCAGGCGATCAGCGCCACCCGTGGCGCACTGACGCGCGAGTTGGGCGTGCTGGCGGTTAACGCAAACGCGTACGAAGATTTTCTGCAAACCGCGGACGCCTCGATTTCCGCATTGACCGAGCACGCCCGCGCCGCCGACCAGCCCGAAAAAGCCGATCCGAGCGAAGCGCTGCAGGCGGGCGATGCCGCCTACCGGCTCGGCTCCGCCGCGTGCGCGCTGGGCCTCGGCCACGTGGCGCTGCTGGCCGACGCGCTGGGGCTCGCGTGGCGCCGTCGCGCGCATGCCGGCGTGTCGACGCCCGCGGTGCGCGCGCATGTGATAGTCGGCGCGCCGGCGGCGAGCACGCTCGAGCAGGCCGCCGAAGCTTTGCGTGCCACGCTTCACAAAGTCGCAGCGGGCGTCGCGCCGCCCGGCGGCAACACTGCGCTGGCGGCCTTGACGCGCTCGATCGAGCAGGGCGGCGCGTGAACAATACGCGTGGCGGATTCGGCCCGCTGGACCGTCTGCCGGCCGGACGCAACGGGCCGCAATGACATATCCCGGCGGCACGCAATACGCGTGCCGCGAAACCCTGCGAACCTGCACCGTGGCGAGCGCCCGCGTGCGTGATAGAGTGCAACTTGAATCGCCGTCGATGGCTCGCGGCACGCTCCATGGCACACATCGCGGTTCCACGCTCAAAGCCCGCCATCCTGCATCGTCTTTGCTAAAATCCGAACTATGTCCAAGAGTACCGATCGCATCAATCTGACCAACCAGTTCCTGATCGCCATGCCGAACATGGCGGATCCGACGTTTTCAGGAACGGTGGTCTACCTTTGCGATCACAGTGAGCGCGGTGCGCTCGGCCTCGTGATCAACCGGCCGACCGATATCGACCTGCAAGCGCTCTTCAGTCGCATCGATCTCAAGCTCGAGATCGAACCCCTTCTCCATGTGCCCGTTTATTTCGGCGGCCCGGTGCAAACCGAGCGTGGCTTCGTGCTGCACGATCCGAAAGACGGCAACGCGTACACCTCGTCCATGTCGGTGCCGGGCGGTCTCGAGATGACCACCTCGAAAGACGTGCTCGAAGCGGTGGCAAGCGGCACGGGTCCCGAGCGTTTCCTGCTCACGCTCGGCCATGCCGGCTGGGGCGCGGGCCAGCTCGAAGAAGAGATTTCGAAGAATGGCTGGCTGACGGTCGAAGCCGACCCGAAAATCGTCTTCGACGTACCCGCCGAAGAGCGTCTCGAAGCCGCGCTGGCCTTGCTCGGCATCAACCTGTCCATGCTGTCGGGCGAGGCGGGTCACGCATGAGCCTGCCGGCCGGACGTGAGGCGACGCTGCTTGCGTTCGACTACGGTGAAAAACGCATCGGCGTGGCGGTCGGCAATTCGCTGACGAAGAGCGCGCGGCCGCTCGTGATCGTGCAGAACCGCAGCCGCGAATACCGCTTCGAGGCGGTTGGCAAACTGATCGCCGAATGGAAACCGGACGCGCTCGTGGTCGGCTTGCCGATGCATCCGGACGGCACGCCGCACGAAATGACGCAGCTCGCGAAGCGCTTCGGCAATCAGCTGAACGGCCGCTTCAATCTGCCTGTCACGTGGATCGACGAACGCTATTCGTCGGTCGAGGCGAAGGCGGAAATCCGCGCCGGCAACGGCCGCGCCGACATGCTCGACGCCGAAGCCGCCAGCATCATCCTCCAGCAATACCTGGACGGACTTTCCGACGATCGTCAATCACCCCACCATAACGGTGGAACTTGTGGAGGCAAAGACACGAGTTCGGGTTGACCAGGCAAAGCGGTAACGAGCCCGCTACGTTGCACATAGGTTAAAGACCGACGTTGGGATGCTTCCTCAGTCCCAACCTCTCGAAGCCACGGTTGCAGACACGCGACAGGGTAAGCACGAAACGGATCGGGGCAGATAGCCGGTGCGCAACATTGCCGAGGGGAGACATCCAGCGATGGATGCGTTACTAGGCCCGTAAGGGCGATGTTTATGGGATTCATACGTTGGCTGCCTTTGTACTGGACCGAAACGGCAAACCACTGATGCCGTGTACAGAAAAGCGCGCTCGCTTATTGCTCGTGCGCCGTCGCGCGCGCGTGCATCGAGTCGTACCGTTTACGATTCGGATAATCGATCGCGATATTCGTACGAGCGATGTGCAGCCGCTACGCATAAAGCTCGACCCGGGTAGCAGGGTGACCGGCATCGCGCTGGTGCGTGACTTCACTTTTTCCGACGGTCTGCGCGGCGCGACCGTACTGAATCTTTTTGATCTGATTCATCGGGGCGCGCAGATATCAAAAATGCTCACTGCGCGGCGGGCGATGCGTCGCGCACGCAGATGTAGGAAGACACGCTACCGCGCCGCGCGTCTCAACAACCGCCGTCGCTCGGCAGGATGGCTGGCGCCCAGTCTACGTCACCGTCTCGAGACTACGATAGCGTGGGTCCAGCGCCTACGGAGGTTCGCGCCCGTCGTCGCGATCAGCACTGAACTCGTCCGCTTTGACATGCAGGCGATGGAGAACCCCGATATCCGAGGTGTTGAGTATCAACAAGGCACTTTGGCGGGCTACGAACTGCGTGAATATCTGCTTGAGAAATGGGGACGTCAGTGCGCTTACTGCGACGCGACCGGGCGGCCGCTGCAGATTGATCACATCAAGGCACGCGCGTTGGGTGGCTCGAACCGAGTTTCCAATCTCACTCTCGCCTGCAAAAGCTGCAACCAAGAGAAGCACCGTCTGCCATTAACGACGTTCCTACGCTACGACGTGAGGCGCGCGGCCCGAATTCTTGCGCATGCGCGTGCACCACTACGCGACGCGGCGGCTGTCAACATGACACGTTGGGCGTTGTTCGGCGCGCTCAAAGCTACGGGGCTGCAGGTCGAGCCGTCCACGGGCGGTCGTACAAAGTTTAATCGCGCTCATCTCTCTGTACCGAAGACGCATGCGCTAGATGCAGCGTGTGTCGGCGAAGTCGACATGCTACGGCATTGGCGACGTCCAACGTTGGCGATTCGATGCACGGGAAGAGGCGCGTATCGGCGCACGCGGCTTACCGCATCCGGTTTTTCCTCGCGGCTACCTGATGCGCCAAAAACGTGCATGCGGGTTTCAGACCGGTGACCTTGTCCGCGCCAAGGTGCCGCGCGGCAAAAAGACCGGCACATATGTCGGCCGCGTCGCGATTCGCGCGAGTGGATCGTTTAATATCCAATGCGCCGCGCAAGTAATTCAAGGAATCTCACATCGATACTGCTCAGTGATGCAGCGCGGTGACGGGTATGGATATTCGTTCGTAGCGCAATTTCCAAAGGAGAGCGAGAACTGGGGCGACGCAACGCGTCGTGCGCTATCCCTCCCAGCCTGAAGGCTGATTTTTCTCGCAGCAAATGATGAGTTCCATTGACGCCGAGGCGTTGTATCGCGCCGTCCTCGATCAGATTCGTGCGACTTATGGCGCGGAACTGGCCAGCCCGGACGGCGCCGTCGTGCTGGCCGGCATCTACAGCGGAGGCGCGTGGCTCGCCGAGCGTCTCGCCCGCGACCTGAAGGTGCCGAGCTTCGGCGTGGTGAACGTCGCGCTGCATCGCGACGACTACGCGAAGAAAGGCCTGCACTCGCAGGCGAGCCCGACCTCGCTGCCGTTCTCGGTGGATAACCGCCGCATCGTGCTCGTGGACGACGTGCTGTACACCGGCCGCACGATTCGCGCGGCGTTGAACGAGCTATACGACTACGGCCGGCCGGCATCGGTTGAACTAGCAGTACTCGCCGATCGCGGTGGGCGCGAGCTGCCAGTGGCGGCTCGGTTCGTCGGCGGCGTGGTGCAAGTGCCCGCCGAGGCGATGCTCGTGCTGGCCCGCGAAGAGGGCGCCGCCGACGGCAATCAGCGTTTCACCTTTCACACAGAAGCGCGCGTTGATTGAACGCGGCTTTGCGCATTGAGCAACGACAGGTACACCATGAACACCGCCTCCCAGGCTCCCAAGGATTCCGCCGATAGCGCCACCGAGCGCTTCCGTTATGGCTTCCTGAAGGGCAACCCGCAGCTCACGAAAAACGGCGAGCTCAAACATCTGTTGTCGATCGAGGGCTTGCCGAAGGCGATCGTCAATCACATTCTCGACACCGCCGACCAGTTCGTCAGCGTGACCGATCGCGAAGTGAAGAAGGTGCCGTTGTTGCGCGGCAAGTCGGTGTTCAACCTGTTCTTCGAGAACTCGACGCGCACCCGCACCACCTTCGAGATCGCCGCGACGCGTCTGTCGGCGGACGTGCTGAATCTGAACATCAATGCGTCGTCGACCAGCAAGGGCGAGTCGCTGCTCGACACGATCAACAACCTCTCGGCGATGCATGCCGACATGTTCGTCGTGCGCCATGCATCGAGCGGCGCGCCTTATCTGATTGCCCAGCATTGCGCGCCGCATGTGCACGTGATCAATGCCGGCGACGGCCGTCATGCGCACCCCACGCAGGGGCTGCTCGACATGTACACGATCCGCCACTACAAGAAGGACTTCACGAGGCTGCGCGTGGCGATCGTCGGCGACATTCTGCATTCGCGGGTCGCCCGCTCGGACATTCATGCGCTGACCACGCTCGGTGTGCCGGAAGTGCGCGCGATCGGTCCGCGCACGCTGTTGCCGGGCGGCCTGGAACAGATGGGCGTGCGCGTGTTTCACAACCTCGACGAAGGTCTGAAGGACGTCGACGTGATCATCATGCTGCGTCTGCAGAACGAACGGATGAGCGGCGCGTTGCTGCCGTCGGCGCAGGAGTATTTCAAGAGCTGGGGCTTGACGCCCGAGCGTCTCGCGCTCGCCGCGCCCGACGCGATCGTGATGCACCCGGGCCCGATGAACCGCGGCGTCGAAATTGATTCGCAAGTGGCCGATGGCCCGCAATCGGTGATTCTGAACCAGGTGACCTTCGGGATCGCGGTGCGCATGGCGGTGATGGGGATCGTCGCGGGCAACCACGATTGATCTTGCAAGATGCAGCGCGGCGTCGATCGTGAATGGCACGGCGCGCGCGTCGCGAAAGCACAGTACGAACACGCGGCATATTGCGCGGAACGTAGCTGAACGTTAGGTTGAACATAAGGCAGCGCATGAAGATTCATATTCAAGGCGGCACGCTGATCGATCCGGCAGCGGGCACCGAACAGCAGCAGGACATTTTTATCGAAGCGGGCAAGATCGTCGCCATCGGCAACGCGCCCGCGGAGTTCAACGCGGCGAAGACGATCGACGCCAAAGGCCTGTGTGTCGTGCCGGGTCTGGTCGATCTCTCGGCGCGTTTGCGCGAGCCGGGCTACGAACACAAGGCGACGCTCGAATCCGAAATGGCCGCGGCACTCGCCGGTGGCGTGACGAGCCTCGTGTGTCCGCCGGACACCGATCCGACGCTCGATGAACCGGGCCTCGTCGAGATGCTCAAGTTCCGCGCGCGCAATCTGGATCAGGCGCACGTGTATCCGCTCGGTGCGCTGACGGTCGGCCTCAAGGGGCAGGTCATCACCGAGATGGTCGAGTTGACCGAAGCGGGCTGCATCGGCTTTTCGCAGGCCGACGTGCCGGTGGTCGACACTCAGGTGCTGATGCGCGCGCTGCAATACGCGAAGACCTACGGTTACACCGTGTGGCTGCGTCCCGTGGACGCTTATCTCGGCAAGGGCGGCGTGGCCGCGAGCGGCGCGCTGGCGTCGCGGTTGGGGCTGTCGGGCGTGCCGGTGTCGGCGGAAACCATCGCGCTGCACACCATCTTCGAACTGGTGCGCGTGACCGGTGCACGGGTGCATCTGTCGCACGTGTCGTCGGCGGCGGGCGTCGCGCTGATGCACGCGGCGAAGGCCGAGGGCCTGCCGGTGTCGTGCGACGTCACCGTGAATCACGTGCATCTGATCGACCTCGACATCGGCTACTTCGACGCGCAGTTCCGGCTCGACCCGCCGTTGCGTCAACAGCGCGATCGCGAAGCGATTCGCGCGGGTCTGGTCGACGGCACGATCGACGCGATCTGCTCCGACCACACGCCCGTCGACGACGACGAAAAGCTGCTGCCCTTCGCCGAGGCCACGCCCGGTGCGACCGGGCTGGAGCTGTTCCTGTCCCTGACGGTGAAGTGGGCCGACGAAGCAGGCGTGCCGCTCGCCAAGGCGCTGAACCGAATCACCACGGCGCCGGCCGATGTGCTCAATCTGGACGCGGCCGGTCGTATCGCCGTGGGCGGCGTGGCCGATCTTTGCGTGTTCGACCGAAATGCTTACTGGCGCGTCGAGCCGCGCGCGTTGAAGAGCCAGGGGCACAATACGCCGTTCCTCGGCTACGAATTGCCGGCGCGCGTGCGTGCGACCATCGTGTCCGGGCACGTCGCGTTCGAACAGCGCTGATCGCCGCGGTGTTGCTACTCTCGTCGTCCCGCTCATAAGCCAGTTCGTGGCCCAATCAGGAACGCTCCGACCATGAAGCTCGCGTTACGCAAGGCCCGTCTCGTCGCCCATCTGCTGCACGGCATGTGGATCGTGGCGACGCGCTTTCCCAAAGCCAGCGCCCATGTGCGTCACACGCTCAATCGCGAATGGTCGCTGAAGATGTTGCGCCTGTGCGGCATGCGGCTCGTCGTGCATAACGACAGCGCACGGCTCGATCGCGGCGCGCTGGTGGTCGCCAACCACATCTCGTGGATCGACATCTACGTGATCAATGCGTGGCGGCCCACACCGTTTGTCTCGAAGGCCGAGATCCGGCGATGGCCGGTGGTCGGCTGGCTCGCGCAGCAACTGGACACAGTGTTCATTCAGCGCGAAAAGCGCAGCGACGCGAAGCGGATCATGCATGAACTGTCCGACCGCCTGGGCGCGGGCGAATTGATGTGCGTGTTTCCCGAGGGCACCACATCCAACGGTCTCGCGCTGCTGCCGTTTCACGCGAACATGTTTCAGGCGGCCGTGTCGGCGTCGGCGGCGGTGCAGCCGCTGTGCATCATGTATGAGGACGCGCAGGGCCGGCAATCCACCGCGCCTGCCTATATCGACGATCTGTCGCTCGCCGATTCTCTGAATCTGCTGCTGCGCGGCGGATCGCTCACCGCGCATATCTATGTTTGCGCGCCGCTCGCGCCAGGCGCGGACCGGCGCACGCTGGCGGCAGAAGCGGAAGGTGTGATTGCGGCCGCATTGCAGGCGATGCAAAGTGGCACCGCGATAACTGGCGCGGTGATGGCGGAGCAGGCCGCCACATCCGCCGCCGTGGCAACGCTGATCGAAGAACCAGTCGATCAGGTCGACCAGTCAGGGCGTTCGGCCTAACATTTGGGCTGACCTCGGGCCTTTCATCCGGCCGCGTCACCGCGGCGAGCTAGTTGCCGCCGCCCGGCGCGCGGCAGTTTTCGCAATCGACCTGCGTCAGCGTGCGTTCCGCGGGCTTTTGCGCGAGACGCACGGCGGACAGTTGCTCGCCCCACACGCAGCCTGAGTCGAGTCCGATCAGGTTGTCACGCAAAATCAGGCCGAGCGCGGCCCAATGACCGAACACCACCGTCACATCGGCGGTCTTGCGCGACGGGACATCGAACCACGGCATGCAACCCGGCGGCGCCGCGTTCAGGCCACCGCTGCTGCTGAAATCCATCACGCCTTCGGCGTTGCAAAAGCGGATGCGCGTCAACGCGCTGCACGTCAAACGCAGCCGCTCGATGCCCTTCAGTCCCGGTTTCCAGCGGTTCGGCTCGTTGCCGTACAAACCGGCGAGCGTCTCTTTCCAGTTCGGCGCGCGCAGGGCGCGCTGCAATTCGTCGGCGAGTTCGAGCGTCAGGTTCACATCCCACTGCGGCAGCACGCCCGCATGGACCATCAGCATGCCGTTGTCGAAGTGCGCGATCGGACGGTGGCGGATCCATTCGAGCAGGTCGGCGGCATCCGGCGCGGCGAGAATCTCGTCGATCGTGTCGCCTTTCTTCGACTTGCGAATCCCCGCCGACACCGACAGCAGATGCAGATCGTGATTGCCCAGCACCGGCACCGCCTGCTCGCCGAGCGCGATGACGTCGCGCAATGTGGCCAGCGACTCGGTGCCGCGGTTGATCAGGTCGCCCGCGAACCACAGCGGCGTACCGGTCGGCGGCGCGGCCTTGGCCAGCAGCTGCTGGAACGGCGTGCGGCAACCTTGCAGATCGCCGAAAGCGAGCGGGAGTGGGGACGGATCGGAAACAGCGGAAGACGTGGTGGACGGTGTCATCAAGGAAATGAGTGCGGTTTGATACACGCTGTTACGCACGAGGCGTGCCGCGTTGGGCAATGCAACATATTAGCGTGACATAATAGCCCGTTTGAAGGGTTGATATCGCGTCAGGCGCGGCTGGCAAGCGTCCTGGTGCAGGACCCCGCGATATTGCGACACAACAGGATGACTTTCATGAACGGAGAAAGCATGTCGTCTTTTCATGCAGAGCAACCTATCCGTACGCTCGTCACCGGGGCGAGCGGCTTCACTGGCCGCTATCTGGTCGATAACCTGCTCGCTCGCGGCCACACTGTGATCGAAACGGTCGCCGGGCGCGACGAGCCAGAAACGCCGACGCGCCTGAGGCTCGACATCACGTCGCCGGATGCCTGCCGGCGCGTGATCGAAACCGCGCGCCCCGACTACATTGTCCATCTGGCCGCGATCAGCTTCGTAGGCCATAACGATCCGCTCGACTTTTACCGCGTCAACGTAATCGGCACGCTGAATCTGCTGGAGGCGTGCGCCGCAGTCGGCCATACGCCCCGCAAGCTGCTGATCGCGAGCAGCGCGAACGTCTACGGCAACGTGACGAGCGACGCCATCGACGAGAGCTTTCCGGTCACGCCGGTCAATCACTACGCGGCCAGCAAGGCGGCGATGGAAACCATGGTGCGGACCTGGTTCGACCGCCTGCCGATCCTGATCGTGCGTCCGTTCAACTATACCGGCCGCGGCCAGGCGTCCAACTTCCTCGTGCCGAAGATCGTCGAGCACTTCGCGCGCCGCGAACCGTCGATCGAACTCGGCAATATCGACGTTGCGCGCGATTTCTCCGACGTGCGCTACGTGGCGAACGCCTATGAAGCGTTGCTCGACTCCGAGGCCGCTTCGGAAACGGTCAATGTTTGCACCGGCACGCCTTTCACGTTGCGCGAAATTCTCTCGGCGGCAAGCAATCTGACGGGGCATGAGCTCGAGATTCAGATCAATCCCGCCTTCGTGCGACAAACCGATGTAAAGATGCTGGCCGGTTCGCCCGCCAAGCTGCGCACGCTCGTGCCGAAAGTCGAGGCCATTCCGTTCACGGATACGCTGCGCTGGATGCTGGCGGCATAATCGGCCGCACCCGCGCGGCAATCCGCCATCTTTTTGGGTCATGGTGACGCGCGGCTTTCGATCGCGTATAAACAATCATAATGCTTCGCATTGCATGCTGATTTGTTCAGATGTGTGCGGCGTTTGCCTCCCGTTTTGCCGGTGCGTCGCGTTGAATCAGGCCGCTAGCCGTTCCATCGGCGCGGCGCTCCATCATGCCTGCGGCCGTTCACAGCGACATTTATCGTGAAAGTGACGGCGGGATTAAATGATGGAAACCAAACTTGTCAAGCTGTTTCAAGTTGTTAGGGTTCTAGTTTTTGCCTTAGGCGGCTTTATAATCGGGGCTTCATAAGATTGGCGTTTGAGCGCCCGCCCGCAATGTCAGGGCGGCGGCGGGCGTCGACAAGATTCCGACACCACAACGCGTGGGAGCAGGTCAGTCAGCCTATTCGACCTGCTACCAAACATCTAGAAGGGAATTTCATGATTCTGGTAACGGGCGGCGCCGGTTTTATCGGCGCCAATTTCGTGCTCGACTGGCTCAATGCGTCGGACGAAGCGGTACTGAACGTGGACAAGCTGACGTACGCCGGCAATCTGGGTACGCTCAAGTCGCAACAAAACAATCCGAAGCACATTTTCGTGCGCGCGGATATCTGCGATCGCGCCGCGCTCGACGCGCTCTTTGCCGAGCACAAGCCGCGTGCCGTGCTGCATTTTGCCGCCGAGAGCCATGTGGATCGTTCGATCCATGGCCCGGCTGATTTCGTGCAAACGAACGTGGTCGGCACCTTCACGCTGCTCGAGGCGGCCCGCCATTACTGGAATGCGCTCGGCGAGGCCGACAAGGCCGCGTTCCGCTTCCTGCACGTGTCGACCGACGAAGTGTTCGGCTCGCTTTCCGCTACCGATCCGCAATTCTCCGAGACTACGCCGTACGCGCCGAATAGCCCTTACTCGGCCACCAAGGCGGGTTCCGACCATCTGGTGCGCGCCTACCATCATACGTATGGCCTGCCGGTGCTCACCACGAACTGCTCGAACAACTACGGTCCGTACCAGTTCCCCGAGAAACTGATTCCGCTGATGATCGCCAACGCGCTCGGCGGCAAGCCGCTGCCGGTCTATGGCGATGGTCAGAACGTGCGCGACTGGCTGTATGTCGGCGACCATTGCAGCGCGATCCGCGAGGTGCTCGCGCGCGGCACGCCGGGCGAGACGTACAACGTCGGCGGCTGGAACGAGAAGAAGAACCTCGAGGTCGTGCATACGCTGTGCGACCTGCTCGATCAGTTGCGTCCGAAGGCGGGCGCGTCATACCGCGATCAGATCAGCTATGTGAAGGATCGTCCGGGCCACGACCGCCGTTATGCGATCGATGCGCGCAAGCTCGAACGCGAACTCGGCTGGAAGCCTGCGGAAACGTTCGAAACGGGCCTCGCGAAAACGGTGCAGTGGTATCTGGACAATCAGGAGTGGTCGGACGAAGTCGCCTCCGGCGACTATCGCAAGTGGGTTGAGACCAACTACGCGCAGCGCGCGTAAAGGCACGGCAATGGCGCGCAAAGGCATTATTCTCGCGGGCGGCTCGGGCACACGCCTGTATCCGATCACGCATGTGGTCTCCAAGCAGTTGCTGCCCGTGTACGACAAGCCGATGATCTACTATCCGCTCTCCACGCTGATGGTGGCGGGCATTCGCGACGTGCTGATCATTTCGACGCCGCAGGACACGCCGCGCTTCGAAGCGATGCTGGGCGACGGCAGCCAGTGGGGCATGAATATCCAGTACGCGGTTCAGCCGTCGCCGGATGGGCTCGCGCAGGCGTTCATCATCGGCCGGGATTTTGTGGGCAACGATCCGTCGGCGCTGATTCTTGGCGACAACATTTTCTACGGCCACGATCTCGCGAAGCAGCTTGAACGCGCCAACGGGAAAGCGGAAGGCGCCACGGTCTTTGCGTACCACGTCCACGATCCTGAACGTTATGGCGTGGTCGAATTCGACAAGCAGTTCCGCGCGCTGTCGATTGAAGAGAAGCCGACCAAGCCGCGTTCGAACTACGCGGTCACAGGTCTGTACTTCTACGACAAACAGGTCTGCGACATTGCCGCGGACATCAAGCCGTCACCGCGTGGCGAACTCGAAATCACCGATGTCAACTCGCGTTATCTCGCCAACGCCGCGCTCAATGTTGAGATCATGGGCCGTGGTTACGCGTGGCTCGATACCGGCACGCATGATTCGCTGATCGAAGCGGCCACGTTTATTGCTACGCTGCAGAAGCGTCAGGGCCTGGTGGTCGCGTGTCCGGAAGAGATCGCCTACCGGCAACAGTGGATCGACGGCGAGCAGTTGCAGGCGCTCGCCAAACCGCTCGCCAAAAACGCCTACGGGCAATATCTGCAAAACATTCTTACGGATCAAGTGGCATGGCCATCCAAGTAACCGCTACCGCGTTGCCTGAAGTCAAGATCATCGAGCCGAAGGTGTTCGGCGATGCGAGAGGTTTTTTCTTCGAGAGCTTCAACGCGAAGGAGTTCGCCGAGCAGGTCGAGCCGGGCGTCGAGTTCGTGCAGGACAACCATTCGCGCTCCGCGAAGGGCGTGCTGCGTGGATTGCATTACCAAGTCCAGAATGCGCAGGGCAAGCTCGTGCGCGTCGTCGAAGGTGAGGTGTTCGACGTCGCTGTCGACATCCGCAAGAGTTCGCCGAATTTCGGCAAATGGGCCGGCGTGGTTTTGTCGGTCGACAACCACCGCCAGTTGTGGGTGCCGCCCGGTTTCGCGCACGGGTTCGTGGTGCTGTCCGAGTCCGCGCAGTTTCTCTACAAGACCACCGACTACTGGTATCCCGAGCATGAGCGCAGCATCGTCTGGAACGATCCGGCGATCGGTATCGACTGGCCGATCGACGTCGAGCCGCTGCTGGCTGCGAAAGACGCGGCGGCCAAGCGTCTTGCCGATGCTGACGTGTTCGAGTAAGGGGCGGGAGCATGAGCGCACATGATGCCAAGCGGACGATCCTCGTCACCGGCGTAAATGGCCAGGTGGGCTTCGAGCTCGCTCGTACGCTGCAAGGGCTCGGCACGGTGGTCGCGGTGGACCGCGCCGCGATGGATCTGTCCGATCCGGATCAGGTGCGTGCCGTGGTGCGCAACATCCGGCCGACGCTGATCGTCAATCCCGCAGCGTATACCGCGGTCGACAAGGCGGAAGAGGAACTCGATCTCGCCATGCGCATCAACGGCGAAGTGCCCGGCATGCTCGCTGAAGAAGCGAAAAAGCTGGGCGCGGCGCTGGTCCATTATTCGACCGACTACGTGTTCAACGGCGAGAAAGATGGTGCCTACGTCGAAGACGATCCCACCGATCCGCAAAACGCGTATGGGCGCACCAAGCTGGCCGGCGAGCAGGCCATCGCCGCGAGCGGCTGCGCGCACCTCATTTTCCGCACGAGCTGGGTGTACGGCACGCGCGGCAAGAACTTCCTGTTGACGATGCTGCGCCTCGGCGCGGAGCGCGATGAGCTTAGCGTGGTCGCCGACCAGGTCGGCGCGCCGACCTGGTCGAAAACGATTGCGGCGCTCACTGCGAACGTACTCGCGCAGGCAGCGGCGCCGGGCCAGAGCGACTGGTGGCAGCAGCATTCGGGCGTTTATCACCTGACCGCGACGGGTTCGGCATCGTGGCACGGTTTTGCCGAGGCCATTTTCGAACTGTCGGGTCTGGCGAAAACGCCGACCGTCAAACCGATCCCGGCTGCGTCCTATCCGACGCCGGCGAAGCGGCCCGGCAACTCGCGCATGTCGAATGACAAGCTTGCACGGACGTTCGGCGTGCAGGCGCCGGACTGGCGCGATGCCTTGCAACTTTGCCTGGCCGAGCGTTGAGCAGCACGCCGCTGACATCGCGTACGGGGGCCGTCGTTGTTTTCTACAACCCCGATGCGGCCTGTATCGAGCGGGCCAACCGGCTCGCCGCACGGATGCACTGCGTGGTGGTCGACAACACGCCGGACGTGCGCCCAGCGAGCGAGCTGGGACTAGCCGGCGCGATCGAGTACCTGCCCAACGGTGAGAATGCGGGCATTGCGACAGCGATCAATCAGGGCGTCGAAGCGCTGATTCGCGGCGGCTTCGACATGGCGATCATCTTCGATCAGGACAGCAAGCCGCCCGCGTCGCTGTTCACGGAGTTGCCGAAGGTCATCGACGCGGCCAACGCTTCAGGAGAGCGCGTCGCGCTGGCGGGCCCGGCCTACGAAGATGCGCGCCTGCGCGGCCTCGCGCCGTTCGTGCGCTTCAAGTGGGGCATGCTGGAGCGGATCGTGCCGCAGGGCGATCAGCCCATCGAGGTCGACTTCCTGATTTCGTCGGGGTCGTGCATCAATTTGCGCTGGTGGTCGAGCATCGGTCCGATGGACGACGCGCTTTTCATCGATTTTGTCGACCTGGAATGGTGTGTGCGTGCCAAGCAGAAGGGCTATCGTGTGCTGGGCGTGCCATGGGTACACATGAGCCATGAACTCGGCGGCGAGCCGGTCCGCGTACTGGGCCGCGCGTATCCCATGCATAGCCCGTTGCGCCACTACTACCTGTTCCGCAATGCCGTTGTGCTGATTGGCCGTTCCTATGTGCCCTGGACGTGGAAGTCGTCCGAACTGGTCAAATTTCCCGTGCGGCTCGTCATCTATTCATTGATGCCCTCGCAGCGGATGGCCCATTTGAAAATGGCGTTGCTTGGCATGTGGGACGGCATTCGCGGGCGGTTGGGCAGGCTTTAGAACGCGGTGCGGCGGTAGTCAGTGCCATTGGTCAGGAACCTACGAGCAGCAGTCAGCTCGTCGGATGAGCAGGAAGGAAATGCATGAACACAAAATTTGGTGAGCATCAGCAGGATGTAGTCAGTCAGGACGTCTCCCAAGATGAGCCGTTGTCGCATGGTGCGGAGGATATGCGCCATCTTCAGGGGCGTGTGGCACTGCTCGAAAAACTGCTTGATGATGCGCTGCGCGATGGCGAGTCGATCGCGAAGCTGAACAATCGGATTCTGAAACTGGAAGTTGAGAATGCCGCTTTAATCAATTCGACCTCGTGGCGGGTGACGGCGCCGCTGCGCTCGCTTGCCCGCGCCGTGCAGGCGGTGCGCCTCGCGTTCAGCACCATTAGCCGCCAGGCCGAGGTCAGGGGCGGGCTGGGTAGCGCGCTGGGCTACTACGCGTCGACGATCCGGCGCGAAGGTCTGCCGGGCGTCGTGGCGCGCGTGCGCCGGCTCAAAAGCGGCCGCGGTTTCGCCGACGGTCCGCCGCGTGACGAGGTCTACCACGAGTGGATTGGCCTGTACGACACGGTCACGCCGACCAGGAAACTCGAAATCGAAGCGGATATCGGCCGCTTGGCGCGTAAGCCGCTGATCTCCGTCGTCGTGCCGACGTTCAATAGCGACGAACGTTTGCTGCGCGAAATGGTTGCCTCGGTTCAGGCGCAGATCTATCCGCATTGGGAGTTGTGCATCGCGGACGATGCGTCGACCCAGCCACAGGTCAAGGTCGTCCTGCAGGAGCTGGCCGCTGCCGACAGCCGCATCAAGGTCGTGTTCCGCGAGACGAACGGCCACATTTCCGAAGCCAGCAATAGTGCGCTCGCGCTTGCAACGGGCGAATACGTCGCCTTGCTGGATCACGACGACCTGCTGCCGCCGCACGCGCTGTACATGGTGGCGCGCTACATCAATCTGCATCCGCAAGGCCGGATGTTCTACAGCGACGAAGACAAGCTCACCACCGAGGGCAAGCGCACCACGCCTTACTTCAAGTGCGACTGGAACCCGCAAATGTTCCTGACCCAGAACATGTTTTCCCATCTGGGCGTATTCGAGACGAAGCTGGTTCGGGAAGCGGGCGGTTTCAGGAAGGGCTTCGAAGGCAGCCAGGACTACGACCTGGCGTTGCGCTGCGTGGAGCTTGCCGGCGACGACAGCGTGATCCACATTCCACATGTGCTGTATCACTGGCGCATCGTGCCCGGCAGCACGGCGGGCAGCGGCAGCGAGAAGCCTTATGCGTTGATCGCCGCGATTCGCGCGTTGGAAGATCACCTGAAGCGGGCCAAAGTCAGCGCGACGGTCGAGCATCCAATCGAAACGCTCGGCGTGCTGCGCGTGCGCTACACGCTGCCGAGTCCGCAGCCCAAAGTGTCGATCATCATTCCGACGCGCGATGGGCTCGCGCTGCTCGAGCAATGTCTGGAGAGTATTTTTGCGCGGACGCTTTATCAGAACTTCGAAATCGTCATTGTTGACAACGGCAGCGTGAAGCCGGAGACACTGAGATATTTCGACGAAGTGTCGCAGCGTCCTAATGTGCGCGTATTGCGCGATGAATCGCCGTTCAATTTCTCGGCTCTGAATAATCACGCGGCGCGCGTGGCGACCGGCGAATTCCTGTGTCTGTTGAATAACGATATCGAGGTGATCTCGCCGGACTGGTTGAATGAAATGGTCAGTCTGGCCAATCTGCCGCGCGCCGGCGCGGTGGGCGCCTGTCTGTGGTATCCGAATGATGCGTTGCAGCACGGCGGCGTGGTGCTCGGTCTCGGCGGGATCGCCGGCCACATGCATCACATGATGCAGCGTGGACACTACGGGTACTTCGGCCGTGCGGTGGCGATGCAGAATCTGTCTGCGGTGACCGCGGCCTGCCTCGTCGTCAAGAAGTCGGTGTACGACGAAGTGGGGGGCATGGAAGAAGAACTGGCGGTCGCCTTCAACGACGTGGACTTCTGCATGAAGCTGCTGAAGGCGGGCTACCGCAACATCTGGACGCCGTATGCCGAGTTGTACCACCACGAATCGGCCACGCGTGGCTCGGACCATGACCCCGTGAAATACGAGCGCTTCGTCAGTGAGATTCGCCGCATGGAGGCACGCTGGGAGGGCTGGTACGAACGGGACCCGGCATACAACCCCAATCTGTCACTCAGCGCCGAGGTTCTGCCGTTTACGCTGGCGTCGCCGCCGCGCATCGGTCAGTTCGAATAGCCGTGCGGCTCAGGCGGCCTGACGCCTGCACGAAGGGCCTTGCGGCGCGCAGCGCCTGATTTGACTAGGTTCAGTCCGCTACTTCAGAGAGCCTGGTTAAGATGGCGGCGGCTGTATCCAGAAATATTCATTACGTTCCGGCGCGCCTGTCAACGCGCCGCCGGAATTTTTTGGCACCGATTGCATCGGTTCGGACAATCGAAACGCAGACGATTTGTCGGAATCTATCAACGCAAATTTCTGTTCTGCGGCATCGGTCGCTCTTGCGGGACTTTGTCCGCCGTGGTCCTTGCGACTAAATTCCGTGGTTCGGCGCTCGGCCCCGTGTGGATGATCGTTACGCCAATCCTCACTTTGCTGGTCTATCTCTTTGTTTTTAGCGTCGTGTTTAAGGCGCTGGGCCGGCGAAGGGTTAAACAGTAAGGCGTCCGCGCTGATTCTTTTCAGCGGACTGATTATTTATACGTAGTGAGCAACTGTCTTGACAGTCAAGCCGTGTGGATGGTTTTCATCCCACGGCTTTCCTGTTTTTGCGATGGCGTTGAGGATAGTTAGCAGCTTTCGCATGCAGGCGACCAGAACAACCTTGTTCGGCTTACCGGTAGCGACAAGTCTCTGATAGAAGTTCCCGATAACCGGGTTGAAGCGAACAGCCGCTAATGTCGCCATGTACAGCATGCGCCTGACGGCTCCACGTCCACCGAAGATCATTCGTTTGCCGCGAAACGCTCCTGAGTCGCGGTTGAATGGGGCTACGCCGATCAATGCGCTAACCTCACGTCGCGTCAGCTTGCCAAGTTCCGGCACGTCGGCGATCAGCGTGGCGACAGTAGCGGGACCAACTCCACGAACGCTGGACAGCAGTTCGACAAGGCCGGCGTGATGCGCCTTGACATGTTTTGCCAAGGCTGCTTCAACGGCCTTGAGCTGACCTTGAAGAACTTCAATGACGGTGGCTATACTTCCGCGCACGGCCTCGTGGCTGATTCCAAGTCGTTGCCGCTCAGACGGCAGCAGCGTGACGAGCTGGCGTCGGCGGGCAACGAGGGCCTGAAGCTCCTGTTGCAGTGGCGAAGGCAGGATTTTGACTATCTTGTCCCTGTCAGTTCGCTGCGCAAGCACCTGAGCAAGCTGCGCCAAAGCGCGTGCATCGATCCGATCGGTTTTTGCGAGATTTCCCATTGCCTTCGCGAAGTCGCGGGCTTGCCGCGGATTCACGATAACAACTGCGTAGCCGGCGCCTTGTAACGCACAACCAACCGCCATCTCATAGCTTCCGGTCGCTTCCAGTACCACAAAGGTCAACCTGGCAACCAGTAAGGGCGGCGAGAAGCTCTTCGTGGCCTCCTGGCGTGTTGGGATAGGTAGCAACGATACCGGTTGCTCCGAATGCGATATCAAGGGTGGCTTTTGCGACATCAATTCCGACGGCGATTTTTCCAGACATTGTTCTCCGGCTCCCATTCTTGTGAATGCGAATTTGAATTCAAGCAACTGTTCGGGCTTATCGAAGAACGGTAGCGGTCACGCGCCGAATGCTCATTAACGGGCTTTCAGGCCCATGATGGTTATCAGGCTGCGTGACCGCCGTCCGTAAGCAGAATACAAGATGGTCACCCCACCCTTTGCGCAAATATCGCTGTAGGGTGTTCTCTTTCACCGGGGGCCATCATGCAAAACGTAACGCTGGTTGGAGTCGATCTCGGCAAACGTTCACTTCACCTTCACGGTCAAGACGAGTGCGGAAAGCTTGTATTTCGCAAGAAGGTGAACCGCAAGCAACTCGTCGAGTTCTTCGCTACGTTTCACGCCTGCACCGTGGTCATGGAGGCGTGCGCAGGCGCCCACTACATGGCGCGCAAGCTAGCGACGTTCGGACATCAGGTTAAACTCATCTCGCCCCATTTCGTGCGTCCGTTCGTGAAGGCCAACAAGAATGATTTTGTCGACGCGGAAGCGATCTGTGAGGCGGCATCACGTCCTTCGATGCGCTTCGTCACGCCGAAGACTGAATCGCAACAAACGCTGTCAGCCTTGCATCGCGTGCGCGAGTCGTTGACTCGTGATCGCACGAAGACCATCAATCAGATTCACGGCTTTCTGCTCGAATTCGGCCTGCCGATCGGTCTGACAGGCATCGCGCACTTGCCGGCCGTGCTCGCAGAACGCTCGCTGCCCCCCCCCGGACTGGTTGCTATCCTTGAACGTTTACACGTCCATTTCAAATACCTCAGCAAACAGATTGTCGAAATCGATAAGGATATAAAGATGCAGCTTGCCGACGACGACCTCGGCCAGCGTCTGTTGAGCGTTCCTGGTGTGGGAGACCCATCACGGCTAGCGTGCTCGCCATCCGAGATGGGAGACGGCAAGCAATATGGCTGCAGCCGCGACTTCGCAGCTTCTGTCGGACTGGTTCCCGGGCAATACAGCACAGGTGTGATCGAAGGATTCGAACACCTTCGTCCTGAATGCCTCTTCGGTCGTCAGTGCTTCAAAGGCGTCGTTTTCCTCGGCGTTATCCCGAAAAACGCATCTCAATGGGCGGCTGTGGGAATTCGTGCGGATGAAAAAAAACAGCGCTAAGGCGGTTATCGAGCGCTACGTGGTGTTGCCAACCGTCGCTAGGCCATTCATTTGATTATGTTTTTCCGAAAAACAACTTTACTGTAAGGAGTTGCATGCATCGATATCAGCTATCCCTTACAAAATCTTGTTGTAGACTGCGCTCAATTTTGTTTTCATGTGACGTGATGAAGACCACGAACACCAAAAATCTATCCCTCGAAGGCCTGCGCGGTCTGGCGTGCGTTAGCGTCTTCAGTTGCCATTTTCTCTACGTATTCTTCCCGTATCTTGCGCGCGGCCGCGCTCTCGATCAGGCCGGTTTCGTCCTGGTCTGGCACTGGGAAACTTGGCTATCGAGCGCTCCGTTCACCCTGCTCTACAATGGGGACTTCGCGGTGTCGGTGTTCTTTGTACTCAGCGGCTACGTCCTTACGCGCAAATTCTGGAAAACGGGTGATATCGCATCGCTGACAGCTGGCGCAGTGAAACGCTATCCGCGCCTGATCTTCCCGGCCGCCGCCTCCATCGCGTTCGCGCTTCTATTGATGCGCCTTGGCTGGATTCGTGCATCGGATATACCGGATGCATCGTTCGCGGGGTGGGCGCGCGCGACGTATCAGCATGTGCCGAGCATCCGCGCTGCCCTGCATGCGGCATTCGTCGGCGTCGCATTTAGGGGTGATCCTGCCACTCTTGCCTGGAACGGGCCACTATGGACGCTAGCGATTGAGTTCTGGGGATCGATTGCACTATTCGCAGCCTTTGCGCTGTTCCCACGCCACAAGGCTGTCGCAACGATTGCCTTCACGATCTGGGCATGCATCTCGCCATCTACAGTCTACTTCATGCCATTCATCGCGGGTGCGCTACTCAATGGCGCGATAGACTGGTTGAAGAAGCGCAGCGGCGTGTCGACGTTGCTGTTCATCATCGGCATGGTGCTCGGTAGCTACGACTACACCGGATGGTATGACTGGATGACGGCCATTGTGCCGGCGCATCTTGATCATCGGGCATTCTGGTACGCGTTTGGCGCAATGTTCACGGTCGCGGGTGTACTAGGCTCACGGCCGATCGATGCGTTCTTCGGGTCAAATATTCCCGTCTACTTCGGGCGTATCTCGTTCTCAATGTATCTGCTGCACTGGCCCCTCGTATTCTCATTCTCGATCTGGGCCGTCGAGCGATACCAACTGCTGGGAATTTCTTACATGCCAGCAGTATGGGCCGCATATCTCTCATCAGCGCTGTTGCTGGTTATGCTGTCGGAGGCGTTCTATCGGATCGTCGACAGGCCTTCGATGCGCGCTGCTGACGTTTTGTCGGCATGGGTGCTGGGCACACCCAATCGCCGCGTAAAATCATTAATACATGAGGGGTAAGGTGTGGTTAATTGGCTAAGGGAATTTACGCGTAGGCCAGAAGAGACGATCGATCGAAGCGCCGCGATATTTAAGAAGGGCAGCACGATTTCAAGCGAGGGGTGAAGGCCTGCCCCTATACCCCACAGTCCGGAGCGCACCTGCTGCGGGACTCAGGCTGGAAAGAAGAAAACATACAGGTACAGTACGATCGAGCGTGGTGATCTAGTGGTAGGGAACCGTGCTGCGGGACTTGGGCGAAGTGAGTGCTGCCATACGGTCAGTTGCATGCAAGGAAACTGGCTGCGTCGGTCAACATCGGGATGCGGAATGCGTTCCCTTCCGGTCCGATTTTTCGACAAAAGCATGGACATCCGGTACTATCCTGGCCTCAGACGGGTGGGGCGGCCATCTACGCAGCCTTTGATTGGCTCGCACCACGGCACGGGCAGAACCTGTGTCCCAGACAAGTTTGCCACTGACAAAAAACTAATCGGACTCGGAATGGCTTCTGAAGACGCAACAGTCGATTGGCTTTACGAGACAGAAGTATTCGCCTGATGCGCTATTTTTTTTTAACACACCGTGGAATGATAGCCACCCGTTGGCGTAATCGCAGTCTCGTCGAAGTGACCATCAGGCGGAAAGTCATTGGCCTCTATCGTGGCTCCGTCAGGGGATTCCATGGTCGCTCTTCAACCCGCCGTTCATGCTGACATTGCTTATCAATGGCGGAGATTACCTGCTTCACTGCGGGCTTCCGACGCTCAAGTAAGGCAAGTGCAAAGAATTTGATCAGCGCCGGCAGGTCCGGCCGCTCAAATTCTGGTCGCGTAAACTGACGGCGTGATACATGCGCCAATCACGGTCCTATCTTCTAGGTGATCAGGGATTGCAATGCTGGCTGCTTTTTTACCGCCTTACCCATTTCGCGGCGTGCGCGCCCCTTACCTCTGGCTTTACTACCGATTGTTGACCGAGTGGGCCGGCGAATCCGCGCTGTTCATTACGGGGCGGGACTATGTGCGCCCGTCGCAAGAGTGGAAAAATCGCTGGGAGTGCGATCCTGACATGCAATCGCGGCTTGGTTACAGTCTGCCGGACGATCCTCTGCTTCCAGATCATCATTATGCGTGGCTGGACGAAAGCCGTTTTGAGCAGTGGGTCACAGCTGCCGGACAAAATCCGATTGCCGCCTTCCGCCGGTTTTTAACGGAGCGCGACAGTGAGTTCGAACAGGAACTGCGTCGGCTGCTGGCTGCGGCGCCAGCACCTGTTGAAGCGATCGCGACCATCTGCAACGTTCCCGCGCTGGAAGCGGTGTGCGCAGATCTGGCCATCCCGGTCATCCACGTAGAGTTGGGCGCATTGCGTGGCCCCATCTTCTGGGAGACCAGCTACTTGGATTTTCAGGGCGTGAACGGCGATACCGAGAGTGCGAGCCGCTACGACGCGTTTGAGGGCTGGTCTTTGTCTCTCGCGCGAAGCGATCTACTCCGGTTCTTCACTCGGGCATGGTCGTTCCTGCAGTCCGACGACCGTCAGCCCGACCATGAATTGGGCACGGTGCTACAGGTCGAGGACGACTCTAATCTGGTTGCCTTCGGCAATGGCATGGACAACATCGGATTGTTGACCATCGCAACACAGCAGATGGCTGGGGATGGTGAGTGCCCGCTGGTGCGCCCACACCCCGGCAGTTCCTTCTCCATTCGGAGCGGCCGCTTCGACGTCGACGACTCGCCTAATAGCCTGTCCTTTATTCAACGATGCCAGCGCATTATGACCATCAATTCCAGCGTCGGGCTGGAGGCGATCTTGCTGAACAAACCGGTTAATGTATTTGGCGAGAGCTCGTTCAATTTCATCTTGGCGGCACGGGATGAGCGCGAGTTAATCAGGCGGCTTGGTTTCTATCTTTTCGCCTATCTCGTGCCCTTTTCGTTACAGCTTGCCCCAGAATATTTGCGCTTTCGCTTGAGCAAGCCCGCCGAAGAATCGATTGTTCTCTATCACTTAGATGAATACTTGAAGCAAAGAAACTTGGATACGAAAATGTTTGCAGACTCTTCTGGTGCAGAGCGCGTGGAGCTTTCGGTATTGATTGCCAATCAAGCCAAGGTTTATGAAGAGGCGCTGGCCGAGCGCGCTGGGCAGATTTCCACTATGACGCAGGCACTGGCTGAGCGCGATGGGCAGCTCTCCGCTCTGACGCAGGCGATGTCTGAGTGCGATGGACAGCTCTCTGCTCTGATGCAGGCGGTGTCAGAGCGCGATGGGCAGCTCTCCGCGCTGACGCAGGCGCTGGCTGAGCGCGATGGGCAGCTTTCCGTTCTGACGCATGCCGTGTCTGAGCGTGATAAAAAAATCGAGGCTTTACTTTCGTCCACTTCCTGGCGTATGACTAAGATAGTGCGCTTCTTCGGGAGATTGCTGCGGGGAACTGCACGCCGCACTTCATCCGGCTGATGGTGCCGAGCGGCAGATGCTGTTCGAGGCGCTGGACGTGCTGCAACCGCACACCGATCTACTTCTGCTCGATCACGCCTATATCGGCAAGACCATGGTGGCCGCGCTGGCACAGCGCGAGATTCCCTTCTGCATGCGCGTCAATGCACACTTAACTGGAAACGCGTCACCGCATTCGCTCGCAGCGGCGAGGCCGAGCGCATGGTGGCGCTGGAGGCGCCACACCACCAGGATGCCCGCGATTTCGAACTGGCACGCGCGCTGAGCGCCTGATCCGCGACGTCACGCCCAGCAGGCGAGTGCGTGTGCTGATGACTTCGCTGCTCGATGGCAGCGTCATCCCGCCGCGTCCTTCGGTTGGCTGAAACAAAAACGCCTTCAGGCACCTGCTGCCATCCGTTATGGAATCAGGCGCCGAGGTGATACCGATCACCGAGAGTAGCAATACGCCAAAGGTGTCATCTAGCACGCGCTGGCGCAACGGAGTGACGACCGGTTGAGAGGAGGTCATGATGCCGCTATTGAAGAAACGAGACGGATCGCCTCACTCGCCAATCTACGGAAACAGCGCGGCGAACCCCTTGCAGACCGCCAAGCTTAGCCAGAACCCCTCTATCGCGCGAGCGGTTTCGTTCCTTGCCCGGTAGCCCACGCTTCTGTTTAGGTACTGAACATACAACGCGTACCACGCGAAAGGCGAAGCTGACGCGTTGATGCAAGCAGACCACGCGCCCACTCTTTTGGTCGTTAAAAGACCGCACCTAAGAGGGACGTAGTGCGTCAATTTCGTACATCAATCGCACAACATTTCATCAAGAGAATAAAAGTGGGGTTTTTAAAGATGTGTAACGCATGGCCTGCGCTTGGTTTGACCTTTTGGTGAGCTTACCGAGCGTGTCCCGCCCGTGTAAAATTCTACCGAATATTTCTGAAGCTTACGAATCCTCCTTCTAGATTACTCGGGACAAGAAATGGCTAGCAGTTGTTTGGTAACCGGCGGAGCCGGGTTCATTGGGTGCGCGCTGTCGCAGCACCTGAGCCTGCGGTTTGATCGTGTTGTTATTCTCGATAGCCTGCATCCGCAGATTCACGCTTCGCGGGCCCGGCCGATTGGCCTAGATGCCAAATGCGAGCTGATCGAAGGAAACGTGACCGACGCCGCTGTTTGGGAAAGGGTACTTGACGGTTTCACCCCGGATGTCGTAATTCACCTTGCGGCTGAAACGGGCACGGGCCAGTCATTGTCCGAAGCAACGCGGCACGCGCACACGAACGTTGTTGGGACAACGGTAATGCTCGACGCATTTTTGCGCCGCAACGCCGTTCCGAAACGCATTGTGTTGACCAGCAGCCGAGCGACGTATGGCGAAGGCGCATGGATATCGCCCAGCGGAAGTTTGTTCTATCCCGGCCAACGAAGTGTGCAGCAACTGAGTGAGGCGAAATGGGATTTCGATGGCAAGCCGGCAGCAATGGATGCTCGCCAGGTCAAGCCTGCACCGGTAAGTGTCTACGGCGCAACGAAGCTCGCTCAAGAAAACATTTTGTCGTCATGGGCTAACTCCGTGGGCTGCGAGTACGTCGTTCTGAGACTTCAAAACGTCTTCGGCCCGGGCCAGTCGCTAATTAATTCGTACACAGGGATCGTCTCTCTTTTTTGTCAGCTTGCTCGCCGCAAGGAAAGCATTCCTTTGTACGAAGATGGACTGGTACAGCGAGACTTCATCTTGATTGATGACATCGCATCGGCAATCATGCAGGCCGTGAAGAAGGACGGGGTGTCTGGCGAAGTGTTTGATATCGGATCTGGGGTCGCAACGACGTTAATCGAACTGGGTAACGCAATTGCTGAAATTTACAGCGCGCCTAGTCCGCACGTTGTAGGCAAGTTTAGATTCGGCGATGTTCGTCACGCTTTCAGTGACTCATCGCACGCACACACCAAGCTCGACTGGCAGCCGCAGTTCAGTTTGCAAGCGGGACTTTTGGAGCTTATAAAGTGGATCGAGGCGCAGCTCTAACATGACAACAAACGCGATAGAGAAGGTCGCTCAAGGTCTGCCCGTTTCCGTACAGGTGCAATCGATCCTATACCACAATGAGCCGGTCGCCATTGAGCGCGCTGTCACGAGCATGGCTCGTTCGGCCGAGTTAGCTGTTCGCGCAGGCGCTTGCTCTAGAGTGCGAGTGCGTTTGGGTGATTGCTCCCCAGTGCCAATTTTTAGCGCGGGCGATATCGAGCGGTTGGGCAATCAAATCGGTTCCGCGCTGGAGTTGGAGTATCGATTTTTTGACGGTAACCTAGGGTCAGCGAGAGGGCATAACTGCCTCGCTGAACAAACGGATCTGGACTTCGTCGTCATCCAGAATCCCGATGCTGTAGCTTCTCCTAGGCTGCTGGAAAGAATGATTGGTTGTTTCAAAGCGGCCCGGACAGGAATGGTCGAGGCTAAGCAACTGCCGATCGAGCATCCAAAGGAATATGACACCACGACAGGCGAAACTCTATGGGCTTCGACGGCCTGCGCTATGATTCCAACCTTTTTGCTCAAGCAACTGGGTGGATTTGACGCGGACTCGTTCTTTTTGTATTGCGATGATGTGGATTTTTCGTGGATGGTGCGAAACGCTGGATATAGGGTTATTTTCCAACCGGCAGCATTCGTATTTCACGATAAGCGCCTAGCCGACGACGGCGGCTGGCCGACATCTGCGGCAGAGCGTTACTACTCGGCTGAGGCGGCGATGATTCTCGCCTATAAGTGGTCAAGAAAAGATCTGGCGGAATCCATTTGCGCGTATTTCAAGTCCAATGGCGCTGATCACGAAAGAAAGGCGGCGCTAGAGTACGAAAGGCGTCGTGATGCGGGGCTCTTGCCCGCACAACTCGACCCGAAGCACAAGATCGGCTATTTCGTTGATCATCTGTACAGCAAGCATCGTTACGCGCTGTAGGCGAATATCGCACGCCAAAACGACGAGCGACGGTGAGTTATATCCGGGTCCCGCGCGTTTAACATTGTGCGGATGTCGAAATGCACCCTTTGGCAGCAAATGCTGGTGCGACGATACAAACAACAGAGACGCGTAAATGCAGTCCAAAAAATATCACGAATACGATAATCAATTTGTTCATACTAATGTATATGGGCACGCATTTGATCTCTTGGTGCGCAACAGGTCGTCATCGCAAGTCGGAACCGAGGTAATTCATCTCGATATTGGTTGCGGTTTTGGCAGAATTGCGGAACCGCTGGTTGAGGCGAATGACATCTCGTACGTCGGCGTGGATCTTGAAGAAAGCGGACTAGTATCGCTTCGGGAGCGAGGCTTTGAGGCGCATCGTGTCGATTTAAACGACAAAGACCTCGCGGATAACCTGCTATCGATCGTCGGAAATCGGAAGATTGCGTCGATCTCTTTATTGGACACACTGGAGCATTTGAGCAACGGAGATCATGTCCTCTCGGTGCTCAGTGATTTGGCAGCGCAATACAAAGCGCTAGTCGTTATTAGTGTCCCGAATGTTGCTCACCGTGACATTGGATTCAAATTGGCATTTGGCCGATGGGACTACACGGCGGCGGGCTTGCTGGATTATACGCACGTACGCCTTTTCAGCGCCCAGGTCCTCGACCGTGTCTTGCGCCACGCCGGACTTCATTCCGTCGCTCAGTATCACGTGAGGGCGACCAAAAGCGACCAAGCGTTTCCATCTTCACACCCGGCACTGGCTAACGGTACGATGCTGAACGGATTGCTTCAGTCGATGCGAAGTAAGGTCGACGACAACGCAGATGTTAATCAGTTTGTGCATGCATGTCTCGCTGGGCCCAAAGTCGCCAACGATATCTACGTCGAAAGGAAAGAAGATAGACCGTTTCTTTCAATCGTAACCAGGACGCAGGGAAAGCGAATTCACTGCCTAGAGGAATTGGGCGTTACTCTCGCAGGACAATCTTGCATTGATTTCGAATGGATTATTACCGGTCACCACTTAAACGTAGAACGGCAGATTGCGGTAGAGCAGGTCATCGAAGACCTGCCCAAGTGGTTGCGAGACAAGACTCGGTTGCTGTTAGTTAACGACGGAAATCGTACACGCCCTCTCAACGAGGGTTTCTCGGCCGCAAGTGGTCATTATATTTCCATTATGGACGACGACGACGTTCCGCTTGGACATTGGGTCGAGACGTTCAGAAAAATGGCGGAAAGTAAGCCGGGATGCTTGTTGCGCGCGGCACCCGTTCGACAGGAAGCGGAGACTGTCCTCATCAATGGTGTGCAGGGGTTACGGTCAACAAGCAGCTTCGATAAGTGTTTTCCTTCGGAATTCCAGCTTTTCGATCACCTTCGGGTAAATCGAACTCCTAACATGGCTCTGGCGTTTCCGCGCGGCGTATTCCATGACCTGCACATCAAATTTGATGAAACCCTGACTACAACTGAAGATTGGGACTTTATTATGCGGGTAGCTGGCGTAGTGGGCGTGGCTTCGAGTCCGACGATCACGTCTGTTTATCGCTGGTGGGGTGCCGAACATTCGTCGCGAACTGATCATCCGCAAGAAGAGTGGGAGCTAAATTATCAGCGGATTCTCCAAAAAATGGACAGCGAAATGGTGCTATTCCCAGTTGGAACTGCACGACGCATTCGGGAAATTTGCGATGCTAGAGATGCTGCTCAAGGCAGCGCGTCGCCAGGTAGTAGTATTGCACTGCAGAAACTGTTTGAAGTGCGAGATTTACTGCACTCGACCTCGTGGCGCGCAACCGCTTTCGTGCGCGTTCTTCGCCGGCTTACAGGTGCTCGGCCGATTTCGCTCGGGGCATGTCTGGGAATGACGGCGGAACAACTCGAAGGTGTCAAGCGCGCAATTTTGTCATCGCGCTCCTGGCGGATTGCAAGGCCTTTGCGAGCCATAAAATTGATGCTTACGGCTAAGCGGTGAGGACCGCAGAGCCGGTATCAGGGGCAGCGTTGTCGAAAAGAAACTGTAGGATCGAGCGATCGTCGCGGTGCGAATTTACTCACAGCGATGGCTTCAAGTTAGTTATCGATACCGAACCGGTTTCAAACTTCGAGATCATCGCTACCAGCCTATGCTTGTCCTTTCGTTGGCCGGTTACATCGGCTAGCCTAGTACTGGGAGCATAGCGACTCTCGAACAAAATCAGGGCAGCGGAAACCATGAAGCACAACCAAAATTTCGATTTCTTGCGCGTTCTCGCCGCCTTGATCGTTATCGTTGGCCATTCGTATTCTCTCGTTGGCCTCACTCAGCCAACCATTTTCGGGATGACGCTGGCAAGTTACGGAGTCACCATTTTTTTCTGCATTAGCGGATACCTGATCTCCGGAAGCTGGATGTCTGACCCGTCTGTGTACCGCTACCTGGCCAAGCGGTTTCTTCGAATTTTCCCTGGACTTATCACGGTAGTCCTCGTGACTGTATTCATTGCAGGGCCGCTACTCACGACAGTGTCGATGCGCGACTATTTCGCTAGCCAGGACACAGGCAGATATCTTCTTAACGCGGTCATGTACATAAACTACCGTCTTGACGGGGTGTTCGAACACAATCCCTATCCCTACGCCGTGAACGGTTCATTGTGGAGCCTGCCTGCCGAGTTCGCGATGTACCTCATTGTGCCGCTTGCAGCCGGAATACCCTTCCGGAAGTCCGCAACTGTCGGGCTAATGATTCTCTTTTGCATCGTGTACGTGTCGCTCGGTCACCGCAATCAAACAATAATGATTTACGCGACGGAGTTGAAAAGCGCAGCAGCGATGGGTTCGTATTTCATGGGCGGCGTTCTCCTGAAAATGTTAGGCGCACAAATAAGGTTCACATTGCCGCGCGCTGCCATTGCATTCGTTGCATTCGCTCTGCTAAGTCAATTTTCGACAGGCCATGTGCAGTATTTGAGCGCGATCGGAGCCGCGTTTGCGGTGCCTTACGTCGTGGTCGCAGTTGGTTTGTCGAACAGGCTGAAGCTGCCCAATCTAGCGAAATACGGAGACTTCTCTTACGGCCTCTATCTATATGCTTTTCTGATCCAGCAGACTCTTACAATGGTCTTCCCGGGTATCCATCTCGGCCTCGAAATCGCGTTGGCGATTGCGTTCACTCTCCCGTGCGCGGTCGTATCTTGGAGCTTTGTAGAAAGGCGCGCGCTTCGATTTAAGCCCAGCCGTCCAGGCAAGCGACAGGTCAGCCTGTTTATGCCGCCCTAACCAGACTTTCAGTGTTTCAAGAGCACAAAAAGTTATACGCATGCTCTGCCGCTCGATTGCCCGTCCTCACTTCAACAATTGGGACTACCGGAGCCATCTATGCAAGCAGATCACGCAATGCTGCCTCTCACATTGACCCGCTAACTATTGTCCAACCACCGCACTTTGGCGTGGATTTCTGCCGGACTACGGTTCTTGTCATCAGCGGGACCGGCATGTATGCCGGCCCCGCGGTTTACTACAACCCTCTGTCGCTACGCGTCCCGAGCAAGCGCTTGTTGCCGTCGACCATTCGTAAGCGCGCGATTTAGCACACCGAGGTTGGAAACGTGCGCGAGGGTAGATGTGTCGGGCAGATCAACCTCGAGGAGTGATGGTGGCGGTGAGCTTTGCGAAGTTGAACGGCAAGAGGTCAGTCACGTCGGCATCCGGTGCACGCTTTGGTAATTCGGTAAGTACGTGCACGAGATAGGCGTAGGGTTCGACGTTGCAGGCCCTGCAGGTCAGCATAAGGCTGTAGATCATGGCGCTCGCCTTCGCGCCGGCAACCGTGTCACTGAACAGCCACGAAGCCCTGCCTGTACAGAATGGGCGGATGTCGCGTTCGATGACATTATTGTCAACTGGGGCTCGCCCATCGCTCG